>JBIKZJ010000554.1:0-3654 GCA_044354755.1 Schlesneria sp.
ACCCCCACGTTTGGTGGGTGGGGTTGTCCGTTTTGGCACAACCCCCCCCACGAAACCTTGCCCGCCCCCACAATCTCGACAACCCGCGTTTAAGATCTCATTCCACCAAACACCCCGCCACAGACGAAACGCACAGCTCTTCGTCTATTAAGTCCCATCGAGCCCAGCCGCCCCACGGTTGATTTGAGGCAGCTTCCACAGACGCAGCTTCCCTGCGCAGGGGATTGGTTGCTCAAGCCGTACCGGTTCTACAAAAATCCAATGGACGATCTCGGGCACATTCTCTGCATGCAGGATGCCGTGATCCGGCCTGATGCCAGAGTACCCTTCCACAATGTCGCGGAGTTCATCACAGTGCTGATTGAATCCCTTGTCATTCCATTTTGTGGTTTGACATTTCGGCAATCGACGCCAACCAATCAGTTTGGCATATCCGATGATGGCGCCATAATGGAGTTCACCACAGTCAACGCCGCGTAAGAGGTCGTCATCCGGATCACACTTCGTACTGGACGCATGGATCAGAATCCAATGCGGTTCGCCAGCAGGCAATGACGGCACCCAAGATCGATTCTCAATCCATTTTTCCGCGATGAGCGGATTGGATCGCCTCGCCGAAACCAGTAATTGAGCGAAAGGCTGTCGGACACTCAAAACCGTATCGGTCGGCAAAAATTGTTTTGAGTCACTCGATTGCTTCGACATGATCAAATACTCCGATCAAGGGATCCCAACCGTGGACGCAGCGCTGTTCGCCACGGGGTAATCGCGTTGCATGATCACTTTACGCACCCCAAATGAATGAGGCAAGGAGGCCAACTACAGAGACCTGAGAACCATGGCGATTGGCCGAAATGTTGCGGCCAAGGCCTGAGCAGCGGGAGGGGAGAAGCTTCTCGACGGGCAGGAAACCACCCGCTTTGCGTGCGAAAACAGGATCAGGGGAGAGGTCGATATTTTTATGAACTTGTTCCCTGATCTGGTTCTCGATGCCCAGTAGATAACAGCGACGAATCACGCGATTCATGACATGCACAACCGCAACCTTATCAGAGGCAAACACTTCCGATCGAGTCATCCTCGCCAACATTACGCTAAATCAAAACAGATCAAAACCGGTGAATCAGACAATGTAAGCAAAATCGAAACGCATTTTGAATCTAGCCCTGCGTCCCCAGAGTAGCCCCCAATTTGGCCGGACTCCATTATCGCTTCAAGTCACGAAGTTTTTTGGAATAGCGATTGAGGATATGTGGTACTGAAAGATTATGTACATCCACCATCCTCTGGATATGTTCGGTCGACAAATCTTTAAAATTCAATGATTCGAAGGATTTGAAGAACTCTCTCGCTGATTTCACAAATTTGTGCAGCTCTGCGACCCGCATGGCTTCTACTTCGCTCGTAAACGCTGCGGCACTTTGCACCGTGTTCGAAGGGTGTATGATGATGCGCTTGACGGCCATACTTGGGTAGTGTTTTTCAAACCACGCGCTCGAACGATTCATCTGATCGGCTTCGCGTTTGTCGATTTCTGCGCGGTCGACGTCTACCTCGTTTTTACATTCCCACAGCAAGTATTGCGTCGCGTCGAGTGCCCAAAGATTGTCCGGGCCTTCCTTCCATTCTTTATCTGGACGCTCGCCAGCGAACCCAAGGCTCCTACTAAGCTCATTTAATGCGGCTTCGAATTTATCGGCTTTCGTGCCAAATACGAGCCGTCCAAGAATATCGGACACACTTACATCGAGGTCTGAATAATTTCCAAACGAGCTGACCCACTTCGCGATACGCTCCACACGCCCCTGACTGAAAATAGTCAGTTTTGTGACTGTAACTCCCGACGGCGGCTTCAGTAGAAAAGGGTTGGCACGGTGAGCTGCCACCTGAAGCCGCTGTGACTCAGTTCTATTTGAACGGAAATTATAGCGTGCCATCTCTTGAAGGTACCAACCTTTATCGTCATTGCTAACATCTCCGCTGTCCAGAAGCCTCTGGATACATGCGCTGGCGCCTACATAATCTCCATCATTAAATAATTTTTCCGCTTCAAGCTCCGTCGCATACAACCGCAACACCTGATCGTTAGCACCTCTTGGCCTGACCTTATCCATCTGCTCGACGTAAAACGCCTTCCAGTCGCCGTCCCGACCGAGACATTGACGAACCAAAGCGCTGAGTGCGTCCGAAGGTGTCTGGCCATTTTTGATATCTTCTCTCGCCATTTCGGCGATTTCCAATCCAAGTTCTATTTGAGCTGCCATCTGCGAAGACAGGTATGCGCGCGATTCTTTTTCGCGAATCAGCCTCACGATGTCACTTCCGATCACAACCACGACTGAATAGTCCTTCTCGCCCCGGACGCTTCGGCCCATTCCTTGTTCAACGGTACGAATGGTCCGCATCAAGATAGCCTCGCTATTTGGACGGCAGAACTCCTGATACAGGTCTGACAGGCTCTCGGAATAGGGCTTGGAGTCAAAAATTAGGATGCGGCATGCGTCGTCGGGAAGATCGATTCCATCATATCGATTTACGAGAACGAGCGTCTTTTCGAATCTTCCCTTTTTCAACCCATCGATATTTTCTGAGACAGTCTCCTTTTTTGCGACAATCGATCCGTATCTCTCCCAATCCTTAGTTTGATTGAAACTTGGTACCAGTGCCACGACCCCGTAGGCTCTCTTCGGGTTTGAAATGCCGAATACACTGACGATCCGCTCACGATCAAGTTCACCGTTGATCAACGACGGCAGCAAGACCATTTTTTCGCCTGACCATCTCTCCTTAGGATAGCTCAATGGCGTCGTGATCGTTTCAGGAGCGAGTTGAAGACCTTTCACTAAAAATGCGTCGTCCGTAACGGTCGCTGACATGAAAATCCGATGGACTGCTTTCCAGTAACTTCCGAAGGCTGCCAATGGAGCGATGTATGGTTCGATCTCAATCGCAGCACCCGAGATGACGCACTGACATTGCCCCAGCATATCCTTGAGCAAGGGCCACGCGAACTTTATCGACTCTCGGTTCGAGTTCTTCGACAAGATATTGGCGATCTCTGTTTCTCGAGACGCCCACGGCCAATAAGGTACCTGCAATAATGCATCTCGCTTACCATTGCAGATGTCAGCATAGGTTCCAACGCCCTGCATCTCGAGATCATCGGAGAATAGAGTCTTCAGGGCACTGTAGGCGGGTTCAACGGACGGAATTCGAATACGGCACTGCTCCCTAATGGTATCCGCGCATGCGTGAGCATCGTCCATGAGCAGCGTTTCGATTGAGATGGACTGCCGGTTGAGGCCAAACTTCGTCAGGCCGTTGAACAGCTTGTGCACTGATGTCACGAGTATTTTGTCACTATTATTGAATTCATTCGGTAGTTCTGGGTCGGCGACACAAGTTGCTATGCCGAATTGCTTCGCTTGGTCACAGGTCTGGGCTATCAGGTAATTGTCGGGGCATAAGTACACCACCGGCCCATGTTTACCATTCAGACGCGATTGCAGCATCAACAGGCCAATGAGCGTTTTACCCTGTCCCGTGTGGAGCTTTACGATGACGTCTTTTGTTTTCTGATGATTTTCGAACCAGTCTCCGAGTACTGCCAATTGAGCAGGGCGCAACGGCCCTTTGTCGTGTGCGCGATCGAGT
>JBIKZJ010000516.1:0-4180 GCA_044354755.1 Schlesneria sp.
TCGGTTGGCTTTTCGACCTTTGTCCCAGCTAAGTGTTTCTTGAAGTCAACCACGAAAATACCCCAATGAATGTTAAACAGCAGTCGTCATAGTACAATCTCTACACCCGCGACTTCACAACCTAAATAAAACTTTGCACTTGATTGGCCAAAAGCACTAGCGATCCAGTTGGACCCTAAGGCGCCGTGCCCGTTCTTGGAAAGCACGTTCTCCACCTTCTAAAATGTCGCAGACGGCCTTTCGTATTTCAGCGCTTTCCAGTCCGCCCGACATATAACTGATTGGTGGCAACTCACCGGGGTGGTGTGGGCCAACACTTGCCACGATGATTTGATCTGCATCGGTGTTGACGACCAGATTAGCATTGTGCGTGACAAGGATCACCTGTCTATTCTGCTTCGCTGCCAAGAAAAGTTCAACGAGTTCTTCAAAGATCGACTTGGGGTCAAGGTTCTCTTCAGGCTGATCGATGATAAGGGGGCGGTCATCGGCGTCGTCAAGTGCCAGATAAAGCAGTAGTAGAACAATACCCCGTGTCCCTGGCGACAGTTTGCGTATATCAGTTCCATCGTAATCAATGCTGTAATGAATTGAAATGTGATCAGTTCCGTAAAGCCATTTAGCAAGCTTCTTTGCCCATTCCCTGTAATTCAACAGGTTCGACTTGTCGACCGGCGAATGCTCTAAAAGGGCATCCCGGTTGTCGTTTAAAAAAAGCTCCATGGCGGCGCTGGCGGTTTTGGGGTCACCAGTTAGCCAAGCCGCTTTTAACGTTTTCTCTGCAATCTGGTATAGCGTACCCCGGCCTTTGAATGGTCCTTGCCGACGTAGGTCAAGTAAATGTTCGCCTGCATCAGCCCAATGATTAATATCTGCTTCCCGACTGACGGAAAAGGCGAGCTTGCCAAGTGTTGATAGCTCTCTGCCGAGGCGCGTCATCAGTGGTTTATAGAGGTCACGCAAAACAGATTCTTCGGCCACGATGGCCTCGAACACGCGTTTGTATGATTCTTCACGTTCCTGCCGCAGGGCCGTGATACGCATCTTTGCCCCCTCGCAGTCCGTGAGCCTCTCTTCAAGTCGTTCGAGAGCGGCGTTGTCCGCTGTCAGTTTCCTCGACAGTGCGGCAAACTTGTTGGCGGTGTCGCGGTCAAGACTAACGAGACTTTCGAGCCTAGCGATTTCTGCCTCCAAGAAAGCTAGTGGCTGCTTGGTGAGATCGGCATCATCTGCGATTAAAGATGGGGTAAAACCAGGATTTGCGATGGGATTTATACCCTTTAAATCGTGCATTTCTTTCTGAGCGTTCGCCAGGTGACGCGTAAGCAAAAGGTCTACTTCACCCTTGTAATCTAAGAGAAATGGTGACCATTCCTCAAGCTGGAGTCCAGTTTCCTTAAAGCGATCTCGTGTTCGCCGCAGTGTTTCGGGCGATTGTTTAGACCGCTGATTTCCGACCTCGTCCTGTAAGGACAACAACGACTGCTCCTGGTTGGCATACGAGCGAAGATTTCTTCGAATTTTGTCGGCCGCTTCATTTAGACTCGCCAGCCGCTGAACTCTCTCTTCGCCGCCTTTTGCTATCAGTTTTGCCCTGTCCCTTGTGTAACCCTCAATTGTTTTGGCCTTTTCGTCGATCTGCTTTTTCAACGCAGGTAATTGCCTGTCTTTCTCAATGTCGGTGCCGATTCGGTCGGAGATATCGCTCAAGGATTCTTCTTCACGGATGCGTGTATCGCGAAAACGGGTCGCTTTCATTCCCAATAACTCTTCGAAGTCAATTGCGCCGTCGCGGTCACACAATGGGTGTGCCTCAAATATAACGCGTTCGACCTCACGAAGGAGGGCGTCCGTCATCCCATTAGCCGAACACAGTTCTTCGACGAATTGTTGTGACAAATATCTAGCCCTAGGGTACTCAGCGATGGATTCCCCGCCAGAGCGGTCGAGGATCCGTTCGGTATGTTCGCCGGTGTGCCATTTCAACGATACCGACGCACCGCCCAACAGATCCTGTGCTCTCGTTAGGAAAGATGCGTGACTGTGTCGATCGGAAATTGAGTCGCAACCCAATGCAATCATGTCTGCCAATGCCGTTTTCCCCGAACCCCTTGCGCCGATAATTGCAACGAGGCTTGGATTGAGTTCGATCATACTCGTGGCTGCCCACGGTGCTCCTTTTATTTCGATTCTCTCGATGATTTGTGAGGGTGTCGCTTTGATGGGTGGCGCACTGCCGACAAATGCACGACCGGCGGGATCAATGCACGCTTGCCGAAGCGAATCAAACGCGATAGCTCCTTTGATCCACGAATATCGATTCTCGTTTGGAACGCCAACAGACTTTAGGTCGTGCGCATCGCAGCCATGCATACATGGCTTTAATCCGCCGAAACGTTGCCGCAAGGCAGTGGGAGTCGCCGAGCCTTGCCCAAGCCAAAACTCTCGTTGGGGGACGCTACTGGCAAAAATAACGTGTGCGAACTTTTCGATTTCCTGACGTAACGTCACATCTGCTCCATCGCGAACACCCGACGAACCATCGGTTGTGGTGCCGGAAACAGCGATCAAAATGTTCTGTTTAGCCCAAGCACTGGCCTCATAAGCTTGCTTTAGCGAGTCTATGGAAACCTTGAATTGTTCTGTACCTTTTTCAAGAGCAGATTGGTCGGTCAGCGATGTATCGTGTTGATGACCAAGCCGAATCAAATCGTTCTTCGTACATGAGAATGCCTCGCCGTACGCTGAAAATGTGAGACGCGCGAGGAATCGCTGTATTTCTGCGATGTGGCCAGCGTCCTCAGGGCTGACAATTAAATGGAGGTTCACCCATCTACCTTTGACAGTGCCCACGTTGAGTCGCATCTCGATGTTCGGAAATAAAAGTTCACAATCAGGGAGTCGTCCTTTTTGCTGGTATTCCAAAACCTTTTCGTAGACGTCGGTGCTGTAGTAATCCGTGATTCCGACGGCTCGGATTTGCGGTATTGCATTCTCGATCAACGTAAGATATTCGTTCCAAACATTGTCGCCCCTGAATTGATTATTCAGAACCGTACCCGGCCCATGGATGTGCGGCTCCCAACGATGCCACCGGGAACCTGAGTTTAATTCAAAAAAATTTTTGTTGTATTGCATAAAATATATTTAACGTTTGTTTATTTAAAGTACGTTTAATGCCAGTCAACGACTCCGATCCGCCAAGAAATGGGACGTATCACATTGGTCGTCGTCACCAAAATCGCATTACAGTTTCAATCGATTGCCGTCTCTCCGTGATTCATCCTGTTCACTCCCATGTCTTCGTCTTAAATCCCAGGCTTGCTGCGTTCTCTGTCACGGCTCGCTTAATCTGGTCCGAGGCTCCGGTGGGGAATTCGGCGCTGATTTCCAGCGTGATGTTCAACACCGCTGTGGGGTCGCTTGCCAATTGGTTGATGATTTCTTCCGCAACTTGGACGAGATGCATCTTCGCTGCAGAATGCTTGATTTGGATCGAACCGTGAAACGATTTGAGTTTCGCGGCAATCGCTGTCACTTTGCCCGGTATTCCCCCACCGTCGGTGTCCTCGGTGCCCGTCTCATCATCCGTTGTCGAATCACTACCGACGGTCCCGTCCATTGTCCCGTCGCCCGTGGATGTTCCCCCCTTGGTTGCGGCTGCCGCCGCTTTTGCCGCGGCTTCCGCCTGCTTCAATTGAGTTTGGTATTCAATGGCCGCGATCGGCTCGATTAACAGCAAGGTGTCGTCGAACTGCACGTTCGCGTCACCCAAATGGAAGCCCGTGTATTTGTCCCCTTCTTGACCGTAGGCGGTGCCAAAGAAGTCGGTTGAGGCCGCTCCCGTGCGGATCGCCTGTGTCATGGGATCGCGATTTTTTAGCCTCGGCAGGTACAAGTAGCGCAACGAGTCTTCCCAGAAGGTCATCGCGCCCGCGGCGGGTTTCCCCTCCTTCCAATAGAGATCCTTAAGCTTCGCGCGGAGGTGGATGGGGGACCACGTCACGATCACCAGCTCGTTATCGATGCAGACCCGTTCGATTGCGTTCCCGACCGACCCGCCGGTCGTCGTCAGAGGGAATGCCTCGACCGTGGGGATCGATTCGGTCGGTGTGTGCTGGACGGGGCAAAGCAGCCATTTGTAACATTCCCGTGCGGCGCGGGGAACGACCTCTTCGGC
>JBIKZJ010000314.1:0-7829 GCA_044354755.1 Schlesneria sp.
GCGACAACGTCAAACACACCCGATCCATAGTCCAGCATTGCTCGCCAGCGATGCCGCCACCGTGATCTCTGTGGCGACTCATTTTCGTAAACTCAAGTTCATTGCCACCTCATTTTCCGAGTTATCAATTGTCGGCCAGCGAGGTTATTTTCAACCTCACGAAGAAGAAACCATCCGACACTTGCAAGTTTCCTACTGGCAAGCTCGCTGTGCACTCATCGAAGTGGTCACCTCGCTGCATCGCGAATCCCTCGCCAACTCAGCTCAACGTGAGTCCCTGTTTTTGATCGCCTTTGCCGGGGCGATTGTCCTGATTGACGCTGCCCGTTTTCTGCGGATCCAATTTCAGGCTCACCCCGTCATCCGGAAAAAACTGAATGAACCCGAACCGAATTTCGGACTCCCCCTCGGAATGTACGATACGATCCAGGAATCGCTCACCCGGCCACTTCACATCTGGCATTTATACCACGCCATCAGTTACTGGCAACAACAGGAACCTCTGTTTCGCCAACAGGCAACCCAGGATCCTCAAACACGAGACCTGCTGACGATCATCGATGAGCGAATCCAAACTCTGACGGTTTCCCTGCAGGAATATGCCTCGGCCCGGATGCGGCTCCACTCACGTCAGGTCTGGACGAGTTTGCGTCGGGATCTGGTCAGCCAGGCACTGTATGGATTACAGAAATTGGCCGGTGACCTGGCCGCACAAATCTCAATCCGACCTGGACATCGCCCCGGACTTCCCCCGGCGATCGTCGAAGAATTGCGTCAATTGTTGTTGCCCGGTGATGTGATTATCAGCCGTCGGGATTACGCCCTGACGAATTATTTTCTCCCAGGCCACTGGCCGCATGCCGCATTGTATTTAGGGGACGCGGTCGAGCTTGAGCGTCGTGGGCTTGCGACCCATACCAATTTTCAGTCACGCTGGATGAACGTGGTTCACTGCGATTCCGAAGAGCCGAAACGAGTTTTAGAGGCCATGAAAGATGGCGTACGAATCCGTTCGCTTCGTTCCCCGGCCAGTACCGATTCGATTGTCATCCTGCGCCCTCAACTCTCGGACAAGGATGTCACCGAAGCCTTGGCTCGGGGGATGTTTCATGAAGGAAAGCAATATGATTTCGGCTTTGATTTTACCCGCTCCGATCGGCTGGTCTGTACCGAGGTTGTCTATCGGGCTTACGAAGGTGTCGGAGGTATGGCATTTCGATTGACCCAACGTGCCGGTCGAATGACGTTGTCTGCGGGTGACCTGTTAGTCATGGGATTGAGCCGGCAACATTTCACGATCGCCGCAGTCTATGACAGGGAAACCAATCAAAACCTGGTCACAGAAACCAGGGCCGAGCAAATTGTTCGTACAACCATTGAACGGTCAGCCTGATCCAATTAAGGTTTTCACGCTGGTGCCGAAGATTACGAGCGAATCGCTGGAGTCACGTCGGCCAACGAAGCATCCGGGACGGTAAACGAATTCTTCAAGAGATCTTCTTCACCGTCATCGTTGATCAGGTCTGGATACCGCATTCCCGGCAGCATCGTCACGGCAAAAATCTCGCGGACCGCCGTATCAAATCGCAAAAGGGCCACCACCTGACCAGTTTGCAGATCGACCACCGTGACCCCACAAATCCGCTCGTTCTCATTCAATCTCTGTGTGATCGGAATCCCGCTGAAGACCGCACTCTCGCGGACCTGCGACAGTCCAATAAACGCAAAGTTCCCGGCAAAATCGACCCCACGGGTAAAACCAGGCGCTTCGGCGATCGGGTGATATTTCCCAGTCGTCGTATGGTCAACGTATCCAAAGGTGCCAGTCCCCGACTCACAAAGCCAAAGTCGCCCCCCATACCAGCGCGGAGAATGAGGCATGGAAAGACCGCGTGTGATGACTTCACCCTTTTCAATATCGAACAAGACTCCCCCCGTGGCCTTATTCGCACGCCATCCCGCTGCCGTGTCCGTCTCACCCAATGCCGTCACATACCGCGGTTTGCCATTCACCATCGCGAGACCATTCAAATGGCAGCGATCGGTCGGTTCGAGTGCCGAAATAAACGGCGGTCGCCAACGGGGTGAAAAGCTGGCCGAACGGTCGATGGTACACAGGCAGGAAAATCGTGTGTTCACGACCCATAATTCGTCATTTGTGCCCCACGCCATTTCATGAATCTGAATATTCCCCGTCACATGACACGAACGAGGCAGGAAGCAACCATCATGTCGCCCGGGGGGTTTGAGTTTGGCCGCGACCGCCCGGACGTTGACATAGTCCCAAATCTGGATCGAGGTTCCGATCGCCAACCGGTCGTTGCTCAGCGCCATTCCCATCGGTGACTGAAAAATCCGAAAATGCGTATTCAGGTGGTCTCCCTCGTCGCGCACAATCACCAGTTTCCCTGCCTGATAAGTGGTTGCCATAAACGAGGTTCCCAATTGCCGCAGCAACGCCGGAAAATTGGGCGTATGAACCGCACGCAAGGGGGCCGAATCATCGGCCATTTCGGCGACGGGTCCCGCTTCAGTGAAGGGAGCTGTCACGCTTTCTGGCAGGGGTATACCTGACACAGGTGAGTCACCAATCGACATGGAGCATTTCCCGTAAAAAAAGCATCGGAACCGAGGTGCAAAACCGATTTTGCTAATTAAAAACCCCTGACCAGGAAATTCAAAGACTTGGAAAGGAGTAAGACTTATTGAAGTCTCTCTCATTTTGATCGAGAACTCAAGTAGACCGTCGTTGACGGCTCCAATGAATGCATCCCCCGATGATCGCGGTGAGCGATATTCGTAACGAGGAGGGCTCAGGGATCGGCACCACGGAAATTGTACCGCTGGAGGAAACCGTTGCGATCGCCAGTATGGATTCCGAACCGACGACGGTCAGCGGATTTCCCGAACGATCGTAGAACGACGAGCTCACGCGATTCAGCGAGATATTGAATACATCCCCACCCCGCATTCGTCGTTCCCGGTGCAGAGCACTGAAACACCAGATTCGCCAGCAGGTAAGTTATCCCATTAGCGATCGTCACCGCTCCGCTCGCTGCTGAACCATCATAAATGTCGGCACCAGCGAATTCTGTACTGTAACCCGAGCCAGCCGCATCGCTGGCAACGCCAAATACCGTCGCGGTGTCAGAGGCGAAGCTCATCCCGTGATATCCAGAGTTACCCGCATTGATAGTAGGATCGGTCAAGTAATCTGCGGGCGAAACAAATCCCAGCGATATGACGGGGACAACCGCATTCGACGCGTGGGACATGATGTCAAACATGGCGGTAAATTGCGCCAAATCATCCGAGGAATTACTGGTGATCATCACCTGTGCGGTTCCTACCGACGGTGACTGCGCCGAAATGATCAGACTCGCGTTGGCCGAAGAGGCCAATAACATGAACAGCCCCAGGGCAAAAATAACTCGATTCCATCGCATGAGAATTTCCTTTTTGTAGAACAAACTGAAACAGACAGAAACATTCTTGAAGTAGGCGACTAAGATCGAGTGATTCCAGAATTAATCCGAGATCACGCCTTGATCACCCACTTTATAAATTCCTCAACAGACCACGCTGTTGGGAACCGTTCACCGTTCGGGGACTGGCTCATTTTTCCCGCGACAACGTGAAGATCCGCCAAATCGCTTAAACTCTTCACTCATCGTTTTGCCGGGAAGACTGTCCCTGTTCCCCTCACTTCGCTGTGTGAGAGAAGTCGTCACCGCCACGGATGCCGGTGCCACGCTTGACGGGTAACCGTTGACAGTCCCCGAACAAAGCTATTTCTTCAGTAGCCGAAGGAGTCATCGGTTGGCGATCCGATGTTCCAGAAACTTCAGCAACCCGTCATGATTGATGTTGTCAAAGAAGCCTCGGATCTCCGCAGCCACTATCCAGCTTACTTTCTGCTTCTCGATCCTTATGTAGAGCTGAAGACCCCTCACCCTAACCCTCTCCCCGGTGTACCGGGGAGAGGGGACAAGACTTTTCCATCGGTCAATTTTGTGTCGATCGGTCAATTTTGTGGTGTTTGGTGCTGTTGGAGTTTTCGATTTCAGCAGGCATCAAGATCGACTCCCGCGACTTTTGTAATACCGAGCGTTACCGATTCCACGTCTTGAAGGACTTCATCATTCATCACGCAAAAAAGACACAAGAACCCAGTGACTCAATCTACCGAGTCCGCTGCGGATCATCTTCGATCCGCCCCTCATAGCTTTCTCCGTCTCAGTTTTCTCCCTCGAATTCGACGACAAGGCGGGATGCGAGGCAAATAAAGTCGACCACAGGGGGAAGAAATCAGGAGAAGTCCAAAAAATTGGTCTAATTTTCGGGACTTCTACCTCTTTTCCGCACCTTTCGCTTCCGCATATCCCGCCAGTTTGCGGGTGATGCCTCTCCTTTTCCGCCCCGGCCGACGGGATCGCTTCGCGAAATCCTTGGCCAACCGGGCCAGTCCTGCCCACAAATCCCTAAACCTTAATCATTATAGGACATGGGACTGGCCAGGCGGCTGGCCACGGGTTGGCCAATTGGCCAGCCCGTGGCCAATCTCTCAGAGATTTCTCTTGAACAACAGACCGATTCCCAAACATCGAAATCACCTGTGATATTCCATGATCAACATCAGATTCACACAATGTGGAGTAAAGGGGACTGGCTCCGTCCGCAGTGTCTGTCCCCCTGTGTTTCGCTCTATCCCCCGCTGTTCGCTTACGGTTGCGTGATTATACAAACAAACGACCGTTCCGTGAGACCAAACATCCAAACGTTTGGAAAAAACTTTCAAAACTGTCGCTCCCTGAGCCGGCGGAGAAATCAACGAGGTCAGGAATCGTTTCCGTGGGTCGGCTGAAAAAGTCGCTCGAAGACAGAAAACTCTCATTTATTGGACTTTTTCCCTTTTACTTTATGGTGACTCGTTTTCTGTGTCTTGCCGCATGGAAGCGTTGCCGCATGGAAGCTACACCGGCAGGATGCCGGTGCCACACGTAGCACCGGCATCTTGCCGGTGACTCAGTTTCCGTGCAAAAACTCATTCAATCGACTTTTCCTCAAAAACCTCTTGGCGTTTTCTCTGTGCCTCTGTGCCTCTGTGCCTCTGTGGTTAACCCTCTCTTCCAGCGACGCCGAAATCCGCAGAGGAATCCGCACAAGGAAGTCCCTCGGCGGTCAATCCCCTCTTCCGGGATTGAAGTCCGACCCGTTCTTCCACGCAAAAATATTCTCCGAACCCTAACACCAGATGGTCATGGGTTGATTGACGTGTCTTCACGCGCGTCTGCATAGTACAGGGACCTTTCCGTTTTTCAGGCGCAATCAATGCAAACTTTGAAACAAATTCAGCGGCAATGGCAGATTTTGATCGCGTTAAATTCGCGACAACAGGGTCTGACCGTGATGGAGATCGCCGCGGAGTTCGGTGTCGATACGCGTACGATCCGACGTGATTTGCATGCGATCCGGGTGGCGGGGTTTCCGTTAGAGGAGCGGGTTTCCCGGCAGAACCTGAAGCATTGGACGCTCGGGAACGGCGATTCCGTGGTCCCGCTGTCGTTCAACTGGTCCGAGGCGGTCGCGTTGTATCTGGGTCGGCGGTTGCTCGACCCCTTGGCAGGGACCAATTTCTGGAATTCGGCCCACTCCGCCTTCATCAAGATTCGAGCGGTGCTGGGGGAGACGGCACTCGAACATCTCGATCAGATTTCGCCAGCGTTTTTGCAGACGACGCCGGGGGTCAGCAACTATTCCGAGAAAGCAGACCTGATTGACCGGCTGATGCAAGCGATCGAGGAGCACCGCATGGTCGATGTCGCCTACCAGCGCGACCCAGCAGCCGATCCCGCCAAGCTGGTTCTGGCGCCGTACGGAATTGTTTACCACAAGGGATCACTCTACCTCATGGCCTTTTCGCCCGAGCACCAGATGGTTCGGATTTACAAGCTGGACCGAGTGGTCGCCCTTGAGTTGCAAAAACAGCACTACGAACCCGACCCCCAGTTTAACCTGCAGCGACACCTGGCGGACTCGTTCGGAGTGTTCCGCAGTGACGGTGATGAAAACTGTTTGCAAACAGTCCGCGTCCGCTTCAGTCCCGAGGTGGCCCGATACGTACGGGAAAAAACCTGGCACAGTTCCCAGCAACTGTCGAGCGAACCCGATGGGAGTCTGTTGTTCGAGGTCGAGCTCGACAACACGCGTGAGTTAAAAACCTGGATTCAAAGTTTCGGCCCCAACGCCATGGTGCTGCAGCCCGCGTCCCTGCGGCAGGAAATCATCCAGGTCGCCGAGGGAGTCCTCAAGCGGTACGGGGCCCTCAACGAGCCCATCGAGTCCAGCCACCCAAACCAAGCGACGAAACAACCGACCAGCAAGCGAGGGGAATAGCATGCCCACTCGCCACCGAGTCCACGTCGCCGAGGCTCAATTCCAATGGACCCCCAGCACAATAAAATATGATCGCCAGATTGCCGATTGGATCGATTCGATCGCGGCAACGCGGCGAACCGCATTGTCTTTTGCGGCAACGCGGAAAACCGCATTGTCTTTTGCGGTAACGCGGCGAACCGTATTTTCTTTAGCCGCAACGCGGCGTAAGTGAATAGCCAGGGGCGTGAGCCCCTGGAACGTGACCCCCATGCTCTTAAGCCGCAACGCGGCGACAGTCATTGCTCACATTCATCATCAACACCAAATCACACTCACCAGAGTAAATTCGAATCCGTTCATCCGATTCCGTGACGATGGTTCCGTGATGGTGGACCATGTGAACTGCAACGCCGCATATCTACGCAACGGCGGCCACGGCGGGGAAAATTGCGTTCCTCATCCGGCACGAATTGGAATACGACGAATGTTCCGTATGGGATTGATCTCGATCGCACGCGACGATCACCCCGTTGGGGTTCGAAGAGGTGTTGTTGGGGGGGGCGTTTCCAGGGGTTTACACCCCTGGCTATTCACTTCCGTCCCCTTAGGACTAAGAATAAGACCCGTTGTAATCCGCGTCCGTTGGTTGATTCCAGATTGGGAATTGATTCCAGATTGGGGATTGATTCCACGTCGTCGATTCATTCCATCTCATGGGTTGATGCCACATCTCGAATTTCAACGGAATCTCTCTTCGTTTTTAGCCGCAACGCGGCGGAAGTGAATAGCCAGGGGCGTGAGCCCCTGGAAACCGTCACCCCCATGCTCTTAAACCGCAACGCGGCGACAGTCATTAATCACATCAACCATCAACGTCAAATCACACGAAAGAAATCAAAGGGGCAGGAGTGAATGGCACCGCCTAATATCCGGCTTGGGGTTACGTCAAATTCAGTAGTCTGCTGTTTTGATGGTGATGAGTTTTCTGTATCTCATACTATGGGGTAAATTCTATGTATCGTGCTCGAAAACCATTTGATTCCCAATCATGTGATGCTGCGAGCGCAAAATCAGCGAGCACGCGAGATCTTCATGTGCGCTGCGTGTTTTTTGAGGTGAAATTGCTGGCGACAATTCCAATTTGGTATTGGTGGTGAGACCGTTTGGCCCTCTATTTCGCCTTGCGTGAGACCTGCCTTGGGCGTGCTGTCCAGCTTGGACCAGGGAGGGTTTCATGCTTTTTACCGCACAACATCACAGCGCGGAGAGATCATTTGGCGATGCGATCCCAAGCGTTGTTCACCGATGTCCAGCGAACTTGTCGTGCCGCAGTGCAACGGGTGACTGTGTATTATGCACTGCTCGGAATGAAAATCTCGTCCACCAACACAGGTGCCTATTGCCGTGCGCGAGCAAAGGTTCCGGAGGGCGTGCTCAAGAGGCTTGCCGTC
>JBIKZJ010000315.1:0-7814 GCA_044354755.1 Schlesneria sp.
GGAACGATTGGGACGGAGTTTCGTCATGCATCCTCTGTCGACTGCCTAACCTGAGCCCGAGGATTGGATGCCAGGTGAGGCGATCGAGATCTGAATCGCTGCGATGTCTACCCCTTCCGCAATCGTGGCAACGGCTTTTCAGATGGCCGTTGCCACCGCACTGTCGAGTACAGCGCGGTGGCAACGGTTGGCCGTTACGCGGGGAGTCTCATCCCAGAATCCTGGCGAGATGGACTTTCGCGTATGTTCATTTCCAATTCGCGGTGCAAAATCAATTTTTCAGTCTACCATTGGTTTCAGTGTACCATTGATTGGAGTGTCGACTCAGAAAGATGAGGACTCCATGAATGGGTGTGCAGTCTTGATTCACTGGTGGCGGGCCGTAAACTGTTATCGGGTAGATGGATTTGCCTTTCTCACGCTCCCATCCTGTGATCAGGATCCGTTTTGGAAATCTCCAATGGAGAGAAGGAGGATGACATCAACCTAAATTAAAAGATTAAAAATCGCGGATGGAATCAGGGTTGAAGCCTGCTTCATCGAAATCAAGCCTGTTGAGCCATCGCAATTTAAGTCGTCATTCAAAGTGTTTATAATATGGAAAACATCATGACTGAAAACGCGGAACTATTTTATAATCCTGAGAACGAGACGAATCCGAAGGACGATTTTCAGAAAATCATCGACGACGTACAAAAACAACTTATGGGTCGACCTGGCATCGAGGGTGTTGGGCAGGGTAAAACCGCTGACGGGCGTGATTCAATCGTCGTGTACGCCAAGAACAAGCAAGCGCTGTCACAAATTCCTGAGAGTGTACGGGGATATCCCGTATTAGCCCAGGTAACGGGCGAATTTAAAATCAATTAAGCAGGAATTTGGGTTTGACGACTAGCCGAATGCGCGGTGCGATATCTGGGGTACTAGGCTTGTGTTATTGACCTTTTGGGAACTTGGGTCGATCAAAACGCGACGCGACTTTACTGAGGTTGTCTGAATCTCCTGTTTCTCGTTTGATTTGGGACTGAATCATGGCGAGGATGGCTTCGAGCGGAGTGCATGTGCTTGAAGCGGTTGCGGGTTTTCATATGATGAGTGGCGAGGTTCGTCGCAGCGATTTGTTTGGTGACGACCTCGTCATGGGCAAGTACTACGACCGCCACTCACATTTTGATCAGAAAAGCTGTTATAGCCACTAGTTGGGGAATTTCAGATCGGCCTACTGAGACTGACAATTTTGTCCAATATTTCTCATCTGATCTGATTCTGAGCACTCCTCGGGATGTGGTGGTGGTTTAAAACGATACCGCGATCGCTCGGCGCCGGTGGATGATCTAAACGATGCGGAAGAATATCGCAAGGGATCCGAAAGAATCCAATCAAAACAAGAAGCAGACTTTCTGAGAAGTGGCAGCTAGCCCATTCCATCCTCAATGAAAGCATCCGCGTCAAGAGGGAATGCACAACGTAAAAATCCTTTGCATGGACTCGGAATGGCACTCGCTTGCCGGTCGATTTCAGCTCGTTTTTCCCGATCGGCTCCAAATGGAACTCATTCTCTCACTTGTCTGGCGATTTCCTGTCAATGCTCGTCATTGACGTTCATGATTAGGTTTGGCATTTAGGTAGACATTTCGTCATCCTTGTTGGCGACAATCGGTTCTATTGACTGTATTGCAATCGATTATGAGGCTCAAGGCAATCCCGCGGCGGGATACGGGGGGTATCTTGACCACGCTCTGTTTTTGTGGCACACATTTTGCCTAACCAAGCGAGATCGTCGAGTATGAATCGCGATTGATTCTCCGGGGGTACGATAAGAGGGCGGGTGCGGTTCGTTGAGAATCGCGCACGAGCATCGACCGCAAGCAACTTGTGTTTTACCGTTTTCAAAAAGTTTGAGATAAATCAAAATAATTTTTAAGCGGCTAAACAATATGCAAATATTTACCAGGACGAAAATATTGACAACTTAAGGAAAAGCACATGCCAAAACGCAATTTGTTTCAAAATCTATGGTGTTTGTTGACCAAGCAGCCGAAGTGCAGGTCTCGCCGTCGACGATCACGGTCGCTTATTGAATCGCTAGAGGGCCGCGTGTTACTGCACGGGATTCCGGTTTACCCGGATCCACAACTGATTTCAATTGATCGATTTGGCTCAGAAAATACTTCTGACATCGGAGTTAAATTTCTGATCACGTTTGACAGGCCAGTCACAGGTGTCGACAAGACTGACGTTTTTTTAGTCAAAACAGGAAGTGTGAATGCCACCCTGGGGGAAGTAAGTTATCATGGAGATATTCAAGGCGAGGAATTATTTGATCAGTATATTGTTGAAGTAAAGAATTTAACCGGCGATGGAAAATTGTCTTTAAATCTGATCGACGATAATTCGATAAAATCTGATTCAGATATCACCAAATCGTTGTTTCCACCTGGTGTCGGTACAATTTTTGAAGGGGCGACTTACACAGTGGATCACACGCCCCCGGTAGTCGACTCGATTCGATGTAACGACGTATCACCGACGACTGCCAGCAAGGTGGGCTTTAGGGTGACTTTCAGCGAAGCGGTCACGGGCGTTGATGCCACAGACTTCCAATTGGTAAGAAGCGGGATCGCCATGGCACCGATATCCGGGATGGCAGTAACTAAAATCAGCGATTCGACCTATGATGTGAACGTCTCGAATGTTCCAGCCTACGGAGCGCTCGGACTCAATCTGATGGACAACGGCAAAGTCAAGGATTTGGCTGGAAACGTTTATACGTCACGGAACGATGTCGCCGGTTTTGCCAACCAGACGACATACGCCACGGGACTGAATCCGGAAGCGGTGATGTTGGGCGATGTTAACAGGGATGGTATTCCAGATCTCGTCGTGGCAAATGGGACGAGTGATACGATGAGCGTATTTTTGGGGAACGGAAACGGAGAGTACAAGGCGCCATTCACGTACCGTACAGGCCATCACCCCAGTTCGGTGGCACTCGGGGATCTCAACGACGACGGATTTCAGGATGTCGCTGTTACGAATTCGCTCAGCAATACCCTGAGTGTGTTCCTCGGGATCGGTAACGGCACCTTTAAAACGCAACAAGTGTTTGCCACAGAGAAGGGGCCGGATTCAGTCACGTTCGGATATGTGAATACCGACGAGAAGCTGGATCTCATCGTCGCAAATAGTGCAAGTAACTCCGTCAGTCTGTTTGACGGGAAGGGGGACGGTACGATTCAGTTACGCAAATCCTACGCAACGGGTAATTCTCCGAATTCCGTTCTTTTTAAGGATTTGAGTGGCGTAGGCGATTACGGGATCGTGGTTGCAAATTATAACAGTGGGACGGTGAGCGTATTAATGGGGCATCCAGACGGGACCTTCGATGCGCCGCGAACCTTCTCCACAGTCTCTGCTACGGGGTGGACCCCGAATACCCTGGCATTGGGCGATGTAAACGGTGATCACAAGCCGGATCTCATCGTCGGAAGTTTTTTTGCGCAATATAGCAACATTTGCCTGCTTTTGGGGAACGGAAATGGCACTTTTAAAATGCCACAAACCTTTGCCCAAGGGAGTACGCCAATGGCTTTAGCGGTGGGAGATGTGAATGGCGATGGAAAGCTTGACATCGCCATCGCGAACCATTATCGACATTCGGTCGATGTATTTTTGGGGAATGGGGATGCCACGTTCAATCTCCCGCAGACCTTCGCTACAGGAACGAGCCCAATCGGACTGTCAATTGGAGATCTCAACGCGGATGGCAAGCTTGATCTTGTTGTGGCGAATCTGAACAGCAATAACGTGAGCGTCTTTTTGGGAAAAGGAAATGGGAACTTAAATGTTCAGGTTTACAAGGTGGGCATCACGCCATCTGTGACGACTCAGCCTAAAAACCTCCAAATTCATCTGGATGGCACAGCGACGTTCACGGCTGAGGCTGTTGGCAATCCGACGCCAAGTATTCAATGGCAGGTCAGTACGAATGATGTTGCAACGTGGAGCAATCTTGCCGGTGCGATCTCGAATACCTATCGCATCGCGACGGACTTATCCATGGATCAGTCAAAATACCGGGCCGTCTTCGTGAATAGCGCGGGAGTGGCCTACAGCGACGCTGCCACCCTTGCAATCAATACAATGTCTGTCGCTGCCAAGGTGACCAGCATTTCCCTTCCGTGGGGCGACTTCAGCTACCCATTAAACGACATCAGCAACGGATTACTGCTACCGAAAGGGCTGCTCCCGACGGGTCGTAAAACGGACATTCCCTGGCTTGGTGTCCAGACCTTTATAATCGGCCTTGATCGTGCCGTCTCATCGCTGAAACCAGAGGACATTTCCGTAGTGGGGGTCGGTGGAATTGACTATGGTTGCTCAGAGGTCTTTTCAGTCAACGGATCTTTCTGGAGAATCTCGTTAAAAAATTCGATCTCCATCGCGGACAAAATCACCTTGAGTATCGGAAACGGTGATTTAAAATTTTATGTGCGTACGCTCAGCATACTGCCGGGAGATATGAATGACGACGGCGTCGTCAGTGCGGCGGACATGACGTTGATCAACAATGCGACGATCGGTCCTTATAATGTTTTTGCTGACCTCAACGGTGACGGCAAGGTTGACATTGACGATGTGAAGCTTGCTCGCCGTAGGATCGGGACGAGGTTGCCAAGATAGTGTATAGGTTCTTCTCGGTTGATGATTTGACTCGGATTTCCCTCTGGCTCGAGAAAAGGTTGATTTTAACGATGCAATATCGAAAAACTAAAACTGGTATCAACGGTTTCGCCTTATTACGCAACGTAGCTCTTGCCGTGAACTTTGCTTGGCTCTCAGGCGCTTCAACCACGGCCCGTGCGGGTATGGTTTGCGAGATCGCAAATTTGAATCAGGCGAACAATACCCTGGAGGTAACCTTGAAGAATGATGGAACGAAAGACGTGAAAGTTTCGGGGTTCTCATTCGAGATCACCACGACGCGTAGCGACTTAATTTTCACCAATGTGACTACGGCGACCAGCGGCGTAACGTACATTTTCGACGGATATTCGCTGTTTGGCCCCAATATCAATCTGCCAGTTTCTCCGAATCATGGGGAGACGATCAGTGCTGCCGACAATGATGCAATACCGAATGACGGAACGATGTTGGCTCAAGGCCAGACTCTCGGGTTGGGGTTGGTGAGCTTTTTCCGATCTACTGCGGATCCCGTGGTTCGGGAGGATTTCTTTTTATCGCCTTACCCCGACTTTGATGTCTCTGGTCCGCAGGGAAACTCGTATGTTGTCCCCGAACCAGCAACCATTACGTCCTTGCTCATCGGAACACTCGGCGTTCTCCTGGCCTCACAACGCCGTCGTAAGGTGGCGAAGTTATGACGTCGCTTCCTCGCCATGCCGGTTTTTTATGAGGCCTCCAGGGGACACGTGTAGCAGCCAAGGGATACGAGAATCATTGCGGTTGGCCGAGGCCATGCGATCAATGACGAAAGGGCGGGAGTGGGGTGAATTGAACTCAGTTGCAAGAAATCCCAGGATGGTCGTGATTTTTCTGCCGGAAAAGGCAAGAGGACGCGATGAAATCGCAACGACGGCAACAAAAAGCCTCCGCTTCGTTGATTTTTTGACCGCCGAGTGCATCGTTAAATTTGCTCTCTTCCGTTCGTCTCTCAGTGTCGCTATTCCGAGGTTGTCAATCACGCGCGGACGTGGGGGATGATACGGTGAAGGAAGCCGGAAATTCGACTTCGGGTCATTCGGATCGCCTGGAGATTGCTAGCGACAGTCGCCAAGCTTTTTTCGAAATCCTGTACCAACTCGACCCCTGCTGCTGCGGTCCGCCGTTTTCCTCTCAGACGCTGGAAAGAGGGGGGCTTCGACGCCGGGGTTACCCTTAGCTTGCAGTGAGCCACCGGCTGGGCGGTCCAACTCTTGCCCGACAAGTTACCGATTTGTCTTCCCGCCGTTCCCCTGGTTCCCATCGCCGCGTAAATCAAGTGCCGGATCTTCGTCGATCTTTGAGCCATCCCAGATCCGCACTGATCGAGGAAGCGGGTTGCTCGTTGACCAAACGGCACCCGTTCACCAAAATCGGGTCGGCAATCATGCCGAGGAGCAATTCCAGATGGAATCAAAAGACAAAAGTCCCGAGACGACAAATCCGCCGTTATGTCCTTCACAACCAGTCTGTCCGGCTTGTGGGGGTGAGTTATTTGAGATTCGTGCCAAGCTGCAGTGTTCTCGATGTCATACGATCTGCGAGACCTGTTGTGAAGGTGGTCGAGGTTGAGAACTCTGATCGGGAATAGAAGTGTTTTGTGAGTTTGGCGTAAATCGCGCCGGAGATCGCTATCTTTTCCGTTCAAATTCGCCGGTTCGAACGTCTTGAACGACCGCGTCAACTCATTGGTTGCAACAGAGAATTGCCTACCGGTAATCTGCACCGGTCCACACGAGACCCGATCTGATGCGGCTGGCAAGAAAACGAATACTTCAACGGAGATAAATTTTTATGTCACGCGAAAGACTCTCCCGTCGCAAGTTCTTGGCCGGCTCGGCGGCAGCCGGTGCCACAATCCTTCTCACAAAAGAATCGGCGGCGGCAGCGGAAGGGAGGAAAACGTTCACGATCCTGCACACCAACGATCTCCACTCGAACTTAATCGGGCTGGGGCCCGCCACAGACTATACACCGTTCACGCTCAACGACGACAAGACTCGCGGTGGGTTTGCGCGTTTGGCGACCTTGATCGCAACGAGGAAAGAGGCTCGCAAAGATCAAGGTCCTGTGCTGGTGCTTGACGCCGGTGACTACAGCATGGGAACCGCGTTCGGTGCCGCCATCCGCGAGACTGGGGCCGAACTTCAGCTTTTAGCGAGGATGGGTTTTGACGCCACGACATTCGGCAACCACGATTTCGATCTCGGGCCTGACGGACTGGCCAAGGCGATCGGCGTGGCCGCCGGGGCCGGCCGGATTCCGGCGGTGGTCGCGTCGAATACCAATTTCACCGCGAACGACGCAACGCTGACTGATCTTCAGCGTCTGGCCAACGAGGGTGTGATTCGCCGACACTTGGTGATCGAGCGCGGCGGCGTGCGTTTTGGTCTCTTCGGGTTGATGGGCAAAGAGTCCATTCGCTACACCAGTGGTGCCGGTGCCATCACGTTCCCCGACGCCATCGAGACTGCCAAAGAGTTGGTGAAACTGCTGCGCGAGACGGAGCAGGTGGACGTGGTCATCTGCCTCAGCCACGGCGGCTTAGACCAAGGAAAGGACGGGCGATTCACCGATGGCGAAGACGTCCGCCTGGCCGAGGCGGTCCCCGGAATTGATGTGATCATCGGCGGTCACACCCACACCACACTCGAAGAGGCCATCATCGTCAACGGCCGCACGCCCGTAGTCCAGACCGGGAAGTATGGAGAGAATCTCGGCGAACTGGTGATCACGCTGGACGGCGGCAAGCTGAAGGTTGAATCGTACAAGCTACACCCGATTGACGACACCATTGTCGGTGACAGGGCCATTGCTGACGAGATCGTCCAGATCCAGAAGGCTGTCACCGAAGTCGTGTTCGCGTCGCGCGGTTACCGCATCGATCAACCGTTGGCGGTTGCGCCTCGTGATCTGCCCAACACGTTCACCGACATCGCCGCCAGCACGCTTCTCGCCAACCTCGTTACCGATGCCTTCAGAAAAGCGACCAAAGCGGATATCGGATTCACCGCCAACGGGCTGATGCGCTCCGGTTTAACGCGGGGGAAGTCGGGCGTGCAAACCGTCTACGACGTGTTCGCTGTGGCCCC
>JBIKZJ010000316.1:0-7804 GCA_044354755.1 Schlesneria sp.
GGTGAGAGGGAAAGGAAAAACCAAAATCCCCTTTACTGTATTGGTATTCCTGGCTTCCCTGTGTCCTAACGCCCTTGCGTTAAAACCGCGATACCAGCATTTCCGCCGAAGCGATATCGTGAAGACAGCAGGATGAAGACAGGGACAGTGTTTGAAGTATTATCGGTTTCCATCCTGCTCGGCCCGGTTTGAAGCGGTGGTGTCCCGTTTTTTTCGCTGCTCTCCGCTGGAGTTAACTGGCGGACCCTCGGTTTGGTCTTCGTTTTGGCAGCGAATTCGTCAACGTCGCCATCATCGTTCCGCGTGATGAGGCTCGATCACGAGACTGTGATCATTTCGAGCTCGCTTCCAGTAAATTCCGAACCTCATTCTGGGGATAATTCGGACAGATCCGTTTCCAACTCGCTTGAAAAACAGTTTTCACACATCAGCCATGCGGATTCTGAATCAGTTCCTGGATGACGCGGGCTGGCTGCACTCCTGTCAGTTTTTCACGCAGGCCATGCTGATCGACGTAAAGCTCGTCATGATTGAGTCCGAGCAGATGCAGGATTGTGGCGTGCCAGTCGGGGACACCGACACGATTCTCGACCGCGGCGAACCCGAGTTCATCCGTTGCACCATAGGTGATACCCGGTTTCACGCCGCCACCCGCCAGCCAGCAGCAGCCGGCGTTCTTGTTGTGATCGCGTCCGGATTTGCGTTCGTCCCGGTCTGCCGATAATTGTGCGATCGGCAAACGCCCGAATTCGCCTCCCCAAATCACCAGCGTTTCATCGAGCAGTCCTCGCTGCTTTAAATCTTGCAGCAGTCCGGCAATCGGCAAATCGGTCCGATCACAGGCCGCCTTCATGTCGGTTGCCAGTCCGGTATGATTGTCCCAGATCTGGGCATTGATAAAG
Organism: Schlesneria sp.; assembly: GCA_044354755.1. Taxonomy (GTDB): domain Bacteria; phylum Planctomycetota; class Planctomycetia; order Planctomycetales; family Planctomycetaceae; genus Schlesneria. Next base: position 903 of record JBIKZJ010000316.1, read on the forward strand.
AGCTGTACAAAGCGGACACCTCGTTCCACCAGCCGGCGGGCAATCAAGCATCGTCTGCCGTACGAATCGGTGACACCCTGCCCAATCCCGTACAACTGTTGGGTCGCTTGTGTTTCTTGTGATATGTCGAGTGCTTCATGTGCCGATAATTGCATCCGCGCGGCCAGTTCGTAGGTGGCAATGCGGGCCTGGAGATTGGGTTGAGCCCGATGGCGATGCTGATGCATCGTATCGAGGCGATTGAGCAAGCGGCGCTGCATCGCAGCGAGTTCGGGTCGATCACTGGTTTCCGGCTGCAAATTCAGCACAGGAACCCCGGTCGATCGAAAGCGCGTCCCCTGATAGATCGGTGGTAAAAATCCGGAATGCCAGTTCTCGACCCCATTAATCGGTAGCCCGAGCGGGTCATCCAGCACGACATAGGCAGGAAGATTTTGTGATTCGCTCCCCAATCCATAGGTGATCCATGAGCCGAGTGTCGGATAGCCGGAAACCATCCGATTTGTCTGAATCAGGTACAGCGCCGGTTCGTGCGTGATATTGGTGGTGTAGAGCGAACGGATCAGGGAAATGTCATCGACGTACCTGGCGAGATGGGGGAGTGCGTCCGAGACCCACATCCCCGATTGACCGTGCTGGGCAAACTTGAACGGGCTCCGCATCAGTGCACCGGCGTCCTTGATCGACTCGACTTCACCGGCAATCTTATCGAAATAGGCCTCGCCATGATGTTTGTCGAGTTCCGGCTTGGGATCAAACAGGTCCATTTGACTGGGGCCACCATTCATAAATAAATGGATCACCGACTTGGCCTGTGCGGGGCGGAGCGGCTGGCGCGGAATCAGGCTGGGGACATCCCGCGTTGGGTCCGCTTGCAATTCGTTCCCCCGTGCTTCGTTCCCCCGCAGTTCATCACCGAGTAACTGCAAGAGTGCTGCTCCGCAGATTCCGGTACTCATCTGCGAAAAGAAATCGCGCCGCGACCCCTGACCGATTGCTTGGTCAGAGGTTTCCATCTTGGGAAGTGGACGTGTCATCGAATTCCTCACTTTCTTCACCGATTCGTTACCACCAGCCAGCGAAAATTCTTAACCACGAGCCAGCGAAAACCATCAGCCAGCATAAAAACGGATACCAAATGGGAATCTCTTTCAGTCAAGATACAGAAAATTTGCCGAATTCAGCAGAGTATGACAGAAGATTCCCATCGCTCGTCGTCTCGCGTCCTGCTTGACAGACTCATCCGCCGCCGCGGGTTGTTCGATGAGACCTGCCGTCAACTGTTGGATCGACTCGATGCAGGCCGCAGACTCATCCGGTGCGGGGGCTCGACCAAAGGCGATCCACCACGCGGCTTCGACCTGCTCACGTTCACCCGCGATGCTCAGCACGCGGTCGGCAAAACGCCCGGCCAATTGTCGAATCGCAGTATCGTTCCAGAGGTGAAGCGCCTGTGTCGCCACCAGCGAATCCGAGCGCTGCAGGCAATTGGGATTCATGGCAGGCAGATCAAAGATTTCCAGCAATGAAGGGGGGTGTTTACGCAACTGCTGCAGGTAGATACTTCGCCGTCGGCCGGTGAGGACCAGTCCGTCTGCGCGAACTTGGACCGGCTCGGAGGTCCCTCCCATCCGGTTGTCCAAATCACCTGTCACTGCGAGGATCGCATCTCGCAGTTCTTCGGCATCGAGTCGGCGGAGCGGCATGCGAGAGAGCCATTGATTACGCGGATCCCGTTTTTCCGCCGCTTCGCTGATCCGAGATTCCTGCTGATACGTGGTTGACAGGACGAGTTGTCGATGCATCACCTTCTGACTCCAACCCCGCATGACAAATTCCCGTGCGAGATAGTCCAAGAGTTCCGGGTGCGTGGGACGCTCGCCCGCTTTGCCAAAGTTTCCGAGGCTGCGAACAATCCCTTGTCCGAAATGATGCTTCCAGACCCGATTGATCATGACACGGGCGGTGAGCGGTTGTTCGGCATCCGTCAGCCAGCGAGCAAACGCCAGACGCCGTCCCGTCGATTTGGCACCAGGCCAGGGAGGAACAATTTCAAAGGGTCGCGCGGGATCTTTCAAGATCGCGGGGACGCCGGGGGTGACGTAGGAACCGGGGGTCGCATGGTTTCCACGACGATAGACGTAGGTCGGAGAAGGCTCACCCCGATCCCACAAGGCCATGATCCGTGGTTCTGGCTGACGCTTCGCTGACAGGTCTGCGATTTGTTTTTCGGTCTCAGGAGTTTTCGGCAGCTTCTCCAGCGTATCGAGTTGCCGCTGAATCGCCTTCTGTGACTCTTCCCATCGCCGCCGTTCTTCCGTCGTTACTTTGGACAGAAACCGTTCGCCGATGCCGGAACTGAGTGCCCCACCGTAGCCGATAATTTGTGGTTTAAGCCAGTCATGTTCGTCATAGGCCCCTTTGAACAGGGCTACCAGTCGGTAGTAGTCGCGTTGGGGAATCGGATCAAACTTGTGCGTATGACAGCGGGCGCACTTGAACGTCAGTCCCATCACTCCTGAACCGAGCACGTCGATCGAATCGGCGGTCACTTCCAGGCGGTCGGGAACGAATCCAGTCAAATTGGCCCAGGTCGGGTCCGGTGCCAGGCGGAGAAATGCCGTCGCCACCAGATTGTCTTCGATCTCTTGCGTGATCGTGGGGGCCCGTTCGTAGTCGGCCAGTTCGTCCCCGGCAATTTGCTCCTGCAAAAATCGATCGTAGGGCTTGTCGGTGTTCATCGACCGGATCACATAGTCGCGATAACGCCAGGCCGAGGGCCGGGGGAGATGTTGTTCTCGTCGCCCCTCAGTCTCGGAATATCCTGCCACATCGAGCCAATGATTTCCCCAACGCTCTCCGTAACGGGGCGAGGCGAGCAAGCGGTCGACCACCCGATCCAGTGCATCCGGCCGATCATCGGCGAGAAACTCGCGCGACTCGACCGGTTCGGGAGGGAGGCCTGTCAGATCGAACGAGATTCGTCGGATCAGGGTCAAGCGATCCGCGATGGGGGCAAACCCGAGTCCCTGTTCCTGCAGTTTCTGCAACACAAATCGATCGATCGGAGAATCACAAGGGGGGGGATTGGCTGGCTGCGGAATGGCCACCCGCCCCGGTTTCTGAAATGACCAGAAATCGCGATCCTCTGGGGTGACCAGGGGATCACTCGGCGTACCCGCCAGTTCCGGCTCGACTTTCGCGAGCGGTGCCCCCTGTTGGATCCAGCGGGTCAGTATCTTCGTTTCTTCGGGATCCATCGGTTTGACAGAAACTTCTGTCAAACGGGAATGAGGGGGCATTTCTTCGGCATGGATCCGCCGCAGCAGCAAACTGTCTTCTGGTTTTCCCGGCACGAAAGCCGGCCCGGATTTTCCGCCACGCAACATCGCCTCGCGATTGCGTAAATCGAGTCCCCCTTCCTGCTGATGCCGTCCGTGACAGGCGGTGCATCGCAATAGCAAGATTGGAATCACGTCATGTTCAGTCAGTCCGTGCGATTGCTGGCCCATGGCGGTACCAAAATCGGCTCCGGCGTCGATCCAGCGTCGGACGAGATCAATCTCGGCCTCGGATAAACTCGCTTCCCCCTTGGGGGGCATCTCGCGGTGCTGGATCACTTCAAACAGGCGACTTTCGCCCGATTTTCCAGGTATTAGCACGATACCGGATTCACTCCCCTTCAAGAGAAGTGCCGACGTGTGCAGGGCGAATTCGGCTTTTTGGGTCTCGGCGCCGTGGCATTTCTCGCATTTGGCTTTCAGAATCGGCTGAATTTCGGCAGGATAAGCTGGGGGGATTGGTCCGACACTGGCCGGTCCGACACTGGCCGGTCCGATACTGGCCGACTCGTCAGTAAATGCGGTAAATACAATCACGCCAAGCATGGATGCCAAAGCACAACCACTGCCCATCACGGATCGCCAAGGATATCGCAAGAATCTCATGAGTTCGCCATCATTCATTCGAGGATCGGAACGCCGCCGTGAATTCTAATCAAAAATGTCGCCTGAGGCGATTTCAGGAATAAAATAACTTGGATGCGACTTGCCTACGAAAGGACCAGACCGAACGCGAGCTCTGACCCCCGTCAGAAACCGGGTCAGAAACCGGGTCTGAGACGGAGACCGAACTCGAGACCGAACTCAATTTCGACTTTGCGTGTCTGCCTGCTTCCGCAGCGAGCATGGGATCCCTAGACTACGCCCCACAAGATTATGACTGACGACAATATTTCTATCGAAGACATGCTGACCAAGACCATGCTGGTCGACCGTCATCGCCTGCGCCAACAGTGGCGAGGACTCCGCCACGTCAAACCAGATCGGGGGGCGAATTCCAAGCCACCTGAAACCAACCCAACTCAATCGACTCCCTCGCCACCCAATGCGTCTCAATCCAGCCCCCCCCCGGCAACGGATCAACGACTCGAACGATTCCATGCGGACCTGGCTCGATCGTGTCAGCGTTTCGAACAACGCCAGCGGGGTGTACCCAAGATCACATTTGATGATTCGCTACCGGTGGTGCTTCGCAAAGACGAGATTGCCACAGCGATTCGTGACCATCAAGTCATCGTGGTCTGTGGCGAGACCGGTTCGGGGAAGTCGACGCAACTTCCCAAAATCTGCCTCGAATTGGGACGGGGTGTCGCCGGAACCATCGGACATACACAACCCCGCCGGATCGCCGCTCGTTCCGTCGCCACACGCATTGCCGAAGAACTTTCCGTTCAGGTCGGTCGTGAAGTCGGCTTTAAAGTCCGTTTTGCAGATGCCACGTCCCAGCAGACCCATATCAAACTGATGACCGACGGAATTCTGCTGGCGGAAACGCAAAGTCGGCCGTTTCTTGACGATTACGATACCATCATCGTCGATGAAGCGCACGAGCGATCCTTGAATATCGACTTTCTGCTCGGGAACCTGCATCGTCTGGTTTCGAAGCGACGTGATTTAAAGGTCATTATCACCTCGGCCACGATTGATGCCGAACGATTTGCGGCCCACTTTCGTCCGGTGGTGGGGACGGTCCCCGTGCTGGAAGTCTCGGGACGCATGTATCCCGTCGAGATGCTGTATCGGCCTCCCTCGATTGACGAGAATGGGGACGAACCGGATTGGCTGAAGGGGGTGGCTGACGCCGTGCATGAAGTCTGCTCGCGCGGGCCAGGGGACGTGCTCTTGTTCATGCCGACCGAGCGAGAAATTCTCGAAGCGGCGAAGACTTTGCGCGGCCGGACCTTTGGTGGCAGCAAACCCGACATCCTGCCGCTTTATGCGCGGTTATCCGCAGCAGAACAGCAACGGGTCTTCCATACCTCGTCCACCCGCCGGATCGTGATCTCGACCAACGTCGCCGAATCGTCCCTGACGGTTCCTGGAATTCGTTACGTCGTCGATACGGGTACCGCGCGCATCAGTCGCTATTCGCCGAAATCCAAGCTTCAGCGGTTGCCGATTGAACCGGTGTCGCAAGCCTCGGCCGATCAGCGCGCCGGTCGCTGCGGTCGTGTCGGTCCGGGTGTCTGTATCCGCCTGTATTCCGAAGAAGATTACCAAACGCGTGAACGCTATACGCCACCGGAAATCTTGCGATCGAATCTCGCCAACGTCATTCTGCAGACGAAAACACTCGGACTGGGGGACATTGAAGATTTTCCGTTTCTCGAACCCCCCAAACCCGACGCCATCAAGGATGGCTACAAAACACTGTTTGAACTGGGGGCTGTGACGGAACAGCATGGGTTGACCGACATGGGGCGCAAACTGGCTCGGCTTCCCGTCGATCCCCGCATCGCCCGCATTATCTGGGCGGCGCACGAGGAAAACTGTTTGGGCGAAGTCTTGATTATTGCCTCGGCACTGGAGGTCCAGGACCCGCGTGAACGTCCGCTGGAAAAACAGCAGCAGGCCGACGAAAGCCATAAACGCTTTGCCGACGAAACCTCGGATTTCCTCAGCGACCTGAAGCTGTGGGATTTTTATCACAAGTTGAAAAGCGAACTCTCGAAGGGCCAGCTCCAAAAAGCCTGCCACCAAAATTTTCTTTCCTGGACCCGGTTACGAGAATGGGTCGATGTCCACGCCGAGTTGGTCGAAATCGTCCGGGAATTCCTCGGTAGCCCCGCACTCAAAACCGGCGATCGTCGTCCTGCAAATGCTGCCGCGAGCGCCCCCGCAAGCGCCTCGTCACGCGGTCCCGCCCGCAAGCCACTTCCCTCACGACGTGGAGCAGCCCAGGGAACTGGTGCCGCAAACCTGTCGGTTGATACGACGTTTGGCAGGCGCCATGACGTGACCGCCATCCACCGGGCGCTGCTCACAGGTTATTTGTCGAGTATCGCATTCAAGACTGAAAGTGGTGAATACCTCGCCCCCGGTGGGATGAAAGCCTACCTTTGGCCTGGATCCGGGTTAGCCGGTCTCAAACCCAAATGGATTGTGGCTGCTGAACTGGTCGAAACAACGCGACGTTTTCTGCGTACGGTCGCCAAGATCGATCCCGAATGGATCGAACCACTTGCCGGCCATCTGATCGATCGATCGTACAGCGAACCACACTGGGACACTGAATCACTGGCGGTGATGGCGTATGAAAAGGTGACGCTGTTCGGACTGGTGGTGGTTCCTCGTCGCCGGATCCGTTACAGCCGGATCGACCCGGTCAAATCGCGGGAAATGTTTGTACAACACGCGCTGGTTTATGGCGAGTGGCAGGAAGACGAAGAAACGACCAGCGACCCACAACAGGGGCGAGGCAATACGGGCAAGGGTGCTCAGGCGAGCGATCTTGCAAACACCCGATCGCAATCAACCAATACCAAGGGGCCGGGACAAAAAGGGGCTGGGGGGCCGGCGCGAGTCCATAACACCGCCGCCCTGCGTGCACCCGCGGTGACC
>JBIKZJ010000028.1:0-26177 GCA_044354755.1 Schlesneria sp.
AACCGAGCAGCATGCCGCGATGACGGGCCAAGAGTCGGTATAACTCGCGGTAAAGCTCGGGCAGCGATCTCTGGCGAGAGACTTGCCGCTGGGGATTGTCGCTCTCGCCCTCTTTTTCAGGCAGGCCGGATTTTCCCTGCAGCAAGGGCGATTGCTCAAATCGCTGCCGACTGCTCAAATTCCTGTGCGTAATCAAGGAAGGCCCTTATCTCTCTGCTGCCATGGAAGCTTGTCTAGTGATCCCCTCTGCAGCCATCCATTGTTGTCCCTGAAACGGGAAACCCCCCTCAGGCTATCAATGCAGGTCACAATCCTCACGCAGTCTACAATAAACAACGCCCAAGTGTGATGTCACTCCGTTTTTCTCACTTGGTTTTTCGATCGAAATTTGCTCGAAAGGGGAACGGGGCGACTTTTTTAGGAATTGGGGCCTGTCGAACGGAGCATGCGGAATAGAGTTGCTGTTGTGACCGAAAACAAGGCGCGTCGTTAATCGTCAACTTCCCGTCGGCGCAATCCCGCTTTTCCGCGACGAAACCGATGCGGGAGCCGGATCGTGTTTTTGCCGTTTTGTTGCAGGAATTCTGTGGTTGAGCACCGGTTCGCAAGTGGGACCTCGTGACGCATGGACACGGGATTTCAATCTGACGTACCGATTTGCCGAGAGTGAACAGATTCAACTCCGCGCCGGGATCGGACATCGTCTCCAGTCGTTTCGCGGCTTAGAGCAGGGTGATTTCACCATGACACACCGTCAGTATTGGTCTACCACGCCACACAAGGCCGAATTTCTGGATTCCGTCACCGAAAGTAGTCTTCTCATACCACATAGTGGCCTTGCGCCCCCACTGAGCTTAATACCTCTGAGGGAAGCTCCGGTTTTGTGGCACCCTGTAAAATCATTCATATAAACAACTTATTGATTTAATGAAAAAACAAATGATGACTGGCACGAGGTTCGCTAGGTAGGATATCCAGAGCCTCGTCAGGGTGGACTGTGTCCTCTCTCAAGAATCAAGACGCGAGGACAAGTGGTTTTCCTGAAGGAGTTTTCTCATGGCCAAAGTAATGAAGTCGACCGACAGTTCCAGCCTCGCTGAAGTTGTGGACCGCATCCTGGACAAAGGTATCGTTATCGATGCATGGGTCAAGGTTTCGTTGGTCGGTATCGAACTGCTGTCAGTCGAAGCACGAGTCGTCATCGCTTCGGTAGAAACCTACCTGAAGTACGCCGAAGCCATCGGGCTGACCGCCTCGGCTGCAGCACCCGCCTAATCGTACCCTGAGGTACGTTGGTCTCGACTTTTCGGTGGAGCCTGTTCGCTGGGCAGGCTCCACCGATGAGTGATCTCTCGTTCAAGTGTATTCTCTGCGTAAACAACCGAGTCGAACTTGCGAGTTTCACGGATCGGTTGCTCGAATAATGGACTCATATTCAGGGTTTTACTTGCGCCCGAGTCTCCGACTCAGGCCTTGGCCCATACGGGTGTCACCACAATCCCGGAAGAAATCGGCAAGCTCAATCAGCGCGGTAGGATTCACCGATTCCGCTGCGGTCAGGTTCCGCAATTTCCGCCGAATCTCTTGGGCTCGATCAACCAATTGTGTCAGGCGTTCGACTTCCGTTCGATTGTTGCGACGGCGTTCGACCGCTGCCAAACGAATCATGGTTGTCCAATCGACGGGATGTCGCCTGAGTCCCTCGCCGTACGCGGCAACTGCGTCATCCCATTCCTCCTGGGATTCATGCACCCAACCTTTCATCCTCCAGAAACGACTATCCTGTTTGGCTGCTGCGGGGGCCTGTAACAGCAAGGCTGTGACCCCGTCGACATCTCCGGCGTCAAATCGTTCTTCGGCTTGAAACGCCAACAGTTCCAGATTTTTCGGAAATCGCTCGCGGAGCTGGCTGACCCGTTCCCGTTTGGCAGGTCCCAGCGAGCTGCGAAGCTCGACTTCGGCACGAGCAGTGGCCTCGACCTCTTGTGAATCGGTCTTGGAGTCTGGCAATTGCAGGATGCTCGCCACCAGAAACAGTTCCTCGTCCGGGGAACTTTGCAGCCACCTTTCATTCAAATCGATCCCCTCTTTCGATCGCAGGGTGTAGAGCAGAAACGCATAGGCATAGGCTTCGCGTGGTTCGCTTTGCGTCTCGACACCCTGCTGGATCTGTCGGAGCAATTTTTCTCGCTGCAGGGTGGCCGCATAGAATCCGATCAATTGCTGTCGTGCCCCGGCGGCACGGGGATCGATCTGCAAAATCCGCTCACAGGCGGCCGCTCCTTTCAACGGATTGTTCAGACGAGTGAAGGCCAGTTTTGAGACATCAATCAGAGCGGGAACGACCTGCGGATCGCTGTCAGGGACTTTCCAGAACGAGGCCAGGGCCTGTTCCCAATCCTGCCGTCCGCTCGCCGCCTGACCCCGGTACATCCAGGCTTCGCCATTTTCGGGCTCCCAGGCGGTCCAGCGATCGGCCAGTCCCTGGAGTTCATTCCAGCGACGCTCACTTTTCGCCGCGCCGCAGGCGTCAGCAAGATCGGCTCGCCGAAGATCACACCAGATGGGGTAGACAAACGGAGCCGCCACAGCCGTGATCAAGATCAGGGTCGCGACACAGACGAGAACAATTCGTCGATTCATGAACATGCCGATCCCGCAGGTCTGGAAAAAAAGAGAGCGTGACGGTTAATCCTGAGTGATCTGCAGAATCTGGTCCACAACCACGTTCTGCAGCGTCTGTTCCGCCCCCGAAGGCCAATGAATCGTCAGGGTTTCCAGTGTTGTATTCTCGCCTAGCCCCCAGTGGACGCGGGGATCGCTCGAAGAGAGATAGCTGGAAGCGGGGGAAACGTCACTAATCCAGACTTGATCACCGCGACGGCCCACCAATCGCGCACCGTAGGCAAACCGATTGGGGGCCTTACCGCGCAGGTCCAGTTTCAGCCAATGCGATGTCGTCTCGGTACGGTTCTGCAGCAACATGGCAGGCCCCTCAAAATCGACAGCCAATAAATCGACGCGGCCATCATTATCAAAATCGGCGGTGGCGGAACCTCGTCCGACCATCGGTCGCTGAATCTCTGCCGGTTGCTGCGGCACGATATCGATCAGCTTGTGCCCCCGATCATTCCAGTACAGTGACATCGGTTGACGAAAGGGGACACCCGGGCCGTGGATTTCTGCCGAGTTGTCATACACGTGTCCATTCACAAAAAATAGATCTAGCCAGCCATCATTTTCAAAGTCGACCCATTTGGCACCGAACCCCAGTCGGTTTTTCGAGCTGCGAGCCAGGTCGGTCCGTTTGGCACAATCCACGAATAACCGATTACCGACACTTTGAAAGATCACGAACGAATCACCAAACCAGTTTGTCACCGCCAGGTCCAGCCTCCCATCACGGTCAAAGTCGCCCCAGTCCGCTCCCATCGCCGAGACCGCTCCACCGTTGTCCGAGGTGGCGACCCCTGCGACAGCCGCGATATTCTCGAAATGCCCTGTCCCCTGATTGTACAGCAGGTCGGCTACCACACCGTCATTGCCGATATAAAAATCGATCCGGCCATCATCGTCGAGGTCCGTAAAAGCCAGCACCAATCCGACACCATGGGTCTGTTGCATCCCCTGTTCCGAGGGGATCAGCTGGAGTGACTTTCCGGCCATGTTTTTCCAAATTTGACCTCGTTCAGGAAGATAGGTTTTCGGTCCGCAGCCGGATTTGACTCCTGGAGTATACTCGCAGTATTTCTGGGTTTCCGGACCGAAGATGACATAGTTCAAGATCACCAGATCCAGCCAGCCATCGCCATCGAGATCCATGAATCCCGAACTGGCGCCCCAATACCCCTGATTGGTGGGATCGAGTCCCATGGCCTGGGTCACATCCTGGAATTGCTGACCATGCTGATTTTTCCAAAGGGCCAACCGGTGATACCCCGTGACAACCACATCAAGCAGCCCATCCCCATCAAAGTCGCCGATCGAACAGCCGGTCCAGCGGCCCGCGAGGCTTTTCAAACCACTTTGTTCGGTGACGTTGGTAAAATGGATCCCACCGTCATTGTGAAACAAAATCGGATGAGGCGTCGCCACCAGCAATACGTCTTGCCAGCCGTCGTTGTCGTAGTCAAAGGCTGCGCAACCGGCACCAAACGCATCGAGTGCCGTCATTGGCCGTGGTTGCTCAGGCCAGTGATGCTGCAGGCCCCATTCCTCAGCGACATCAACAAACTGAATCTCAGTCGGAGCGGTGATCTCAATCCGATGCGGATCGCGATGCGATTTGAGTGCCGGAAATGCCAGTCCCGTAGAATCGTCTGGAGGCGATTTTACGGCGGACGATGCGGAAGTGTGCGAGGAATCGTGGGTTGTTGTCGTTGATCCGGCATCACGGCATCCCAGGACGAACAGCAACATCGTCAGGCCCCGTAATAGCCGGAAAAGCGAGGCAGATAAGAATGTCGAGATCATATGGCATCCGGATTTTCAGCCAGATTGGGGCTCGCATCCAGTGGTCGAGCGAACGGGAGTAGGGTGAGTATACACTCTATCGAGTTCTTCGAGTCGATCATACCGGCGTAGGTGGTATCGGTATACCCCCGTCAAACACGAGCCCGGTGCACAAAAAAAGGATCTGCACAGGGGATCTGTCAGGAATCGGATCTTGTTGGCACTGCCGAGCGGCGGATCGTTCAGGAGCAATCACGACGCATCGAGCCTAGGGTCCTGCTGAGTCGGATTTCGGACGTTCGACCCAATAACAGACTACGGCAGGTTGATCTCGAGTTCAACCGCTTGACGCTGCGAAGGTTGTTCAATCCATGGCAACCGTTCACAGTTCGGGGACTGGCTCATTTTTCCCGCGACAAAGTGAAGATCCGCAAAATCGCTCAATCCATTCAGTCATCGTTTTGCCGGAAAAACTGTCCCTGTCCCCCCCACTTCGGTGTGAACGTTTACAATTCTTGGCTTCCCCAGCAGAGCGGCCTGAAAACTCGCTTATCCTGTGGCCTTCACCGAAAATTCATCATTCGTTCATGAAATGTTTTTGTCGCTCTGTGAGGTTCTGAATTGGCGATTTTTATCAATGAGAGGATTGTTTTGCGATGAGTGATCTCCGTCGAAATTGGCAACGCGTCGTTCTGGTGGTGCTACCGCTTTTGGTACCGCTTTCCGGTTTAGGACAAGAGGTCGTACTGCTGGGCCGAACCTCGATTTCGGCGACCGCGACCGATCTGTCTGGCGAGACTGATCCCCAGGAAAACGGCACCCCCCAGAATCGTCTCGGTGGGCACGGATCGGCGATCGCCTGGACTGGGGTGGGAAATCGCTATGTGATGTTACCCGATCGGGGTCCCGATGACGGGGCAAATTCGTATCGGTGCCGTATCCAGATCGTGGAAATCGTGGTGGATCCCAGTGCTCAGCAACCGGTCAAGACGCAACTGGTCGCGACCAAATTATTGACGAGCGCGAGCGGAAAGAATTTCGTGGGCCGCGCCACCCAATTTGATCGAGAACATCCCGAGCAAAGTCTTCGATTTGACCCCGAAGGAATTCGCGTCACGAAACAAGGAACATTTCTGATTTCCGAGGAGTATGGACCGTCTGTTCGCGAATTCGATCCCGAGGGAAAATGGATTCGCGATCTCGCGACTCCTCCTCGCTACCAGATCAAAACCCCTGCGGCAACTCCAGCGGACGAATTGCCACCGCATAATAAGTCTGGCCGTCAGAGCAATCGGGGCTGGGAAGGAGTTGCCCTCAGTGATGACGGCAGCCTCATGTATCTGATCACACAAAGTCCACTGATTCAGGATGGTGGACTTGATGAACACAATGCCCGGATCGGCACAAACATTCGTCTGTGGGAACTAAATCTGACCAACGGATCGTCTCGCGAATTTTTGTATCCATTAGAAGACAAGTCGTTGGGCTGCAGCGAAGTTGAATGGATTTCCACTAATCGACTGCTCGTGATCGAGCGCGACAATCTTCCCGGCGAAATGGCGAAAGTGAAACGGCTGTATGAGATTGACTTGGCCGGGGCCACCGATATTCAAACAATTGAGCAACTTCCGTCGCGGGGAATACCCAGTGATGTGCGTCCCGTGACGAAGAAGCCGTTTCTGGACTTGTTGGCGGCGGAATATGGTCTCGCAGGCCCCGCGTTCCCCGAGAAGATTGAGGGTATCGCATTGGGTCCCCTGTTGAAATCGGGGCAGCGGGTACTCGTCGTGACGAGCGACAATGACTTCAAGCGGGATGAGTCAACCGAGATCTATTTTTTCGCTGTGAAATGATGCTGACTGCCGTTTCTACGGTCGCTCCGTCACAGCCACGCGATTCGACACACACAGGTGGCTTGTGAAATCCCCTCTGCACACACACACAACCCCGCATGAGTCAAAAAGTTTCGCCCCATTCGGTGAACTTGTTGATTTCTCGCCATTCGGTTGCAATTCATTCGTATCAGCTTCTTACGGCAAGATTCAATGCCGTTGCCGCAATGCGGTATCTGTCCTGGAACAGCCGCTGCCCCTGGTAATGGACCGGCCTCGATTAATGTCAATAATTCCAGTGAAATCTACGCATTTCACGTCGGTGGTGCACAATTTCCGCTGGCGGATGGGTCCGTGCGGTTTATCAGTGAGAAGATTTCCACCTCGGTATTTATTGCCTTGTCGACTCGTGAATGTGGAGAAATTGTCGGCGATTTCTAATCGGCTTTAGTCCCACCTCAGAGCGTGGTAAAATTGATGAACGAGACGATCATCAAATGTCAGGGGAATCCGTTCTGCACAACGTGTTCCCTTTTTTTTACGGCCGTCACCATTCGCAGGCGTTGTGTCATGGTTCAGCAACCCACTTGCGAAGGATCTCTTTCCCAAAACGGGATCACCCGATTTTTCGTTCGCAGGGGATTGGGCGAAAACCGCATCCAAATCAATAAAAAACGCCTTGTTTGCGGGTGTGCAAACAAGGCGTTCTCAGGGGTGACTAACCGGGCTTGAACCGGCGACATCCAGAACCACAATCTGGCGCTCTACCAACTGAGCTATAGCCACCACGTCGATCTGCCCCTAATTGTATCGAGCATCGTCTCTGATGCAAGAGTCTCTTGTCTGGTGGATTCCTGTTGGTTTAAAGATCTTGTAAATCAAAGCGATTAAACGGCTTGCGGCGATTATTCCATGATAGCTCTTGTCGAATCTCTTCGAGGGTCATATCAGAAGAGACTGTTGAAATTCCGCGAGCCACCCCGAGAATCGTTGTCTGAAGGTCACAAAGTCCCTGAGAAACAACGATTTTCCGCTCGTGGCCATCCATCACAACGGGATGGATGGGGGAGACGCAGGCAGGCCACGAGAAATTCCTGCGAGGTGACACCTGGTTGCTTTGCGAACCGAATGTCTCACGGTGAAGAAGCCTGATGATGAGACGGTGGCTCGTTCCTGAAAAAGGAGAATCCACTTTTCCTGCATGTGGTGTTAGCGATGGCGGGCTCGCGAGACGACGCAGAAATGCTAAAATATGGTGATGTTGACTCGCCTCCGATTTCCGATCGTTTTGACCGTTGCCGCTTGGGCGATGACCTTGTTGTTTTGGTGGCCGATGTTTGGTGGTGCTGGATTGATTGGGGGAGATATCTACCCCTATTTCCTGCCACAGAAGGCGTTTTATGCGGATCGGCTGAAACTGGGCGAATTCCCCCTCTGGAATGACTTATCGGGGTTTGGTTATCCGGTGTTGGGGGAAAGCCAGACGGGAGCGGCCTATCCGTTCCATCTGGTCTGTTATCGCTTGTTAGATCTCAATACCGCTTACAATCTCGAACATCTGCTGCACTATGTGCTCTGCTTCGTGGCGACGGGGTTGTTTGCCAAACGGCTTGGATTGAGTGTTGCGGGGGCCGGATTGGCGGCGCTGGTCTTTACCTACGGCTGGTTTCCTCCGCGTGCCTGTCTGGAGTGGGCGATTCTGACGGGAGCATGGCTACCGGTTGCCCTGTGGTGTGTTGAATCCTTTCTGCAAACTCGCTGGTGGCGGTATGCGATCGGGCTCAGTATCGCACTGGGATTGCAATTGCTCGCCGGACACTATCATCTCGCCTTCATAACACAGCTTCTGGTAGCGACTTACGGGTTGACTCGCGTGGGGATTTGGCGGCCATCGCCTGCAGTCGCTGCTGGTGCTGCTCGCGACCCTGTCCGTGGTGACCAGCGGCTGGTGGTCGGATTGGCGCTAGCCGGCCTGGCAGGCATTTCGCTGGCGGCAGTTCAAGTGCTACCGACTTGGGAATTGAAGCAGCGCAGTTCACGCGTGGTGACCGGGGGGGACTATGACCCCGCCTATGGGCACATGCCACCGCTGTATGCCACGCAATTGATTGCTCCGTGGTGCTGGTATAGCCCGCAAGTGATCCAGGAAGACCACCTGGTGCGGGATTTGGCCGAGTTTACTGCTCCCTGGCATTGGTTCGGTCCTGATCAAGATTTGGATCTGTCGATCCAGCGTCATCGCTGGGGTGGATTGACGAATGGAACGAATCAGGTCGAGGCCCACGTGTACTGCGGACTGGTTCCGGTCCTGATGGGCCTGATGGCCATCAGCGTTTGGTTCCGACGCCAGAGGAAATTGAACACCTCAGCTCAGGTCCCCTCAGTAATGGAGCGGATGACCGGTTATTGGTTACTGGCCGGTTTGCTGGCGCTGATCTACGCCACAGGGTGGTTATTGCCCATGGGCCGATTGCTCCCGGGCTTCAGTTTCTTCCGCGGGCCGGGTCGCTATGGAATTGTGACCACGTTGTCGATCGCGTTGCTGGCGGGTCAGTGTCTCAGCCAGCTGTTCCGGCAACAATCCTCCCGGTTCGTTCGCATGCTGGTGCTGGCGCTGGTGTTTGGTTCCACCTGCGGAGACCTGTGGCTCGTCAGTCGCATGGTGAAGTACAGCGAGTTGATCAGCCGTCCGGCGATTTCTTACCGAGACCAAAGTGAAGTCCGTCGGCTGTTGCAGGGCGAGGGAGTGCTTCCCCGGCTACTCGCACCTGGCCCGAATGTTGCCAATCTGCTGGGAGTGTCCTGTGTCCCCTGGTATCTCGGAATTGCACCCGCCGAATACGTCGATCCTCAATTCGCCATGCCACCACTTCCCAAACCCTCCTCATCGGGAAAACTGGCCGAATGTTCACCCGAATTGCGCAGGTGGCTCAGTCAATCCGGGGTGACTCATGTCTTGAATTTCGAGCCGCTCGAGGAAACCTCGTGGCAGGTGGAATTGCTGTGGAGAGGGGTTGATCCCTTTCTGAATCGGGTCTGGGGACGGCGGGAACCGATCTCGCTTTATCGTTTCCGTACCACACCGCTGGTGGGAGAGTCGCTGGCGGGCGAGTCGGTCGTATTTCCTGGTCGAGCCTATTTGGGTGGGGGAGATGGTCTACAGCCCCAACTGGACCCAACCCGGCAAACGAGTGAGTCGCGACAGATCCGCGTGAATGAGGATTCTGCCGGCGATCGAGTGCTGACGCTGACTGAGTTGACCTATCCGGGCTGGCATGTGACGCGAAATGGTGTCCCTTGGGAATCCGGTTCCTCAGGCTTGTTTCGATCGGTCACCTGTCCCGGCGAGGGGGGAGATTTCGTCTGGACCTATCGACCTTCCAGCGTTCTTTATGGCGGGGTGATCAGCCTGATGACTCTGATCCTGCTGGCCACCATCGGTCACATCCGCTTCTGGCATCCGCATCTGACACGTTGGCTCGATCGATCGACAGAGCTATCAATCGACAGCTGAAAAGTGAGCCGTTCGTGTTGGTTCGCACCTGGGCAGAAATGGGTCGGGTCTCGAGTTCCGATGTGAGATATTCTTGATACTGAAACGATGCAAGACCCTGCGCCGGTCGACAAGAAAACCCTCTCGATGAAATCGAAGCAGGTGACCAAAGACGATCGATTTTCCGACTCGATTTTCTGTCAATAAAAAACCCCAGTCACGACGGCATGTCGTGACTGGGGTTCTGAAGTTTTCGATTTCGGTTGCAGAGATGGAATCAGAGTGATGATGCCGGAAATTAAAAAATTCCCAGCTGATCGCGTGCATCGTCGGTCATCCGATCGGGTGTCCATGGCGGAGACATGGTCAATTTGATCTCGGCGGTATCGATTCCGGGGATTTTCTCGATCGCCATTTTCGCTTGCGAGATGATTTGCGGCCCGGCTGGACAGGCCGGACTGGTCAAGGTCATCTCGACCAAGGCCTTTCGGTCCGAATGATTGATCGAGTAAACCAGGCCGAGATCGACAATGTTGATCATCAATTCCGGGTCGATGACGGTCTTCAGTGCCTCAATCAGGGTTGCGTCATCCGGCTCTTCGGCAGCAGTTACAACTTCCGTCGTCGTATTGGCAGCCGATGTACAGGATTCAGCGCCGGTGGAAACGGATGCGGATTGGCAACAACTTTCCGAGGCCGTGGCCGAAGGCTCTGCAACAATTGGCAGTCCATCGGTTTTGGCAGCGGTTTCCGAGCAACACCCGGTGGCCGGAACAATCGGAATGGTCAGTGATTCAGCAGTCATCATCGGGGTCTCACAAAAATCTCGCCATCGCGAACTTGGACTTCAAAAGTAGTAATTGGTTCGATCGCTGGCATGCAAAGTGGACGCCCTGTTCGCAGGTCGAACCGGGCACCATGACGGGGACAAGCAATCGAACATTGATCCACAGGTCCATTCGTCAAAGGCTGTCCATCATGCGAACAAACATCCTCGATTGCAAAGAACTCGTCCCCAATCCGGATCAGCAATGAAGGAAGATCGTCAACGAGAATCGAGAGACGACTGCCGGGGGGAATATCACTCAGGGCCGCAACCCGTTCAAATTCAGGCATGAGAAAAGGTTCTATTCTGGGTAATAAATTACCGAACGAAAACGTGACTGGCGAAAAAACTCTGAAAGAAATCCACTGGCGATTTATTCGCCACCAATCCCCAGTTTTCTTTCCACTGCCTGGCCCAGGGTTTCCCGTACAATCTCGACCGGGATCCGATCGTAGACTCGCTGAAAAAAACCTTCGACGATGATATGCATCGCTTCCGAGCGGGTCATGCCACGACACATGCAGTAGAATAGCTGTTCTTCGTCGACACGACCACACGTGGCACCATGTGTGCAACGGACATCGTCCGCTTCGATTTCGAGCCCTGGAATGGCATCAACCCGACAGGTTTCACTCAAGAGCAGACTGTCGTTTCGCTGATAGCCATCTGTCTTCTGGGCATCTTTCGCAACCTTGATCATCCCACGCCAAACACATCGAGCATGATCGCGAACGACATCCTTATACAGCAAGTCGCTCTGGGTATTCGGTGCGTTGTGGGTTTGCTGGGTATAGTAAGAGATCAGCTGCTTATCAGTCGCGAAGGTGACCCCATTGACTTGGGCCGTAGCTCCTTTTCCATCCAGATAGACATCTTGATGGATGTGGGCCAGCCGCGCACCGAGTCCTGCCACGGACCATCGCAGCGACGCATCTGCCTCGACTCGCCCCGCCTGATGAGCAAAATGCCAGACTTTGCTATTCCAATTTTGCAATTGAACATACTGCAGGTTAGATCGTGAACCCTGTAGCAACTCGACCGCACCAATGTGCATCCCGGATGCAGTCGCGGATGCGGAAGAGGTCTCTTCGAGCAGTGTGGCCTGTGCCCCCTCTTCGAGGATCACCAGAGTGTGACTGAAGTCAGCAGCTCCTTCGGCTGCCAGTCCAATCAGGCTGTACAGCGGCTTAGCGATTTCGACGTTTCTGGGGACATACAAGACCGTTCCCCCGGTCCAAAACGCGGCGTGCCAGGCCGAGAAACGATCCGTATCGGGTTTGACCCCTCGTGTTAACAAGTGCGGCCTCAGAATCTCGCCGTGATCTCGCAGCAAATCGCTGAGATTTCCAAACAGAATACCTTGGCTGGCCAGATCGGCATCCAATTTCGAGACCGAGCAGACTCCGTCGACATGAGAAACAATACCAGCAAACTCGGCACGATCGGCGAGCAACGTTCCAAAGCTGGCCGCCGGTTGGATTGCAGTCCCGATCGCAAATTTTTCGGGACGGAACGCACGGGTGTCCACCCGCTTCCATTCCTCAGGATCGAGTTCCGTCGCGAGCAGTTCACGGTAAACTTCGAAGGCTTGGCGTCGCTGATCAGTCACCCAGGCGGGCTCCTGACGGGTTGCCAGAAACGATTCAAACGTTTCCGCGTCATAGGCAACAGTGCGGGAAGAAATCGCGGTCAACATGGCTTCGGAAATTACCCGACACTCCCTTCCATCTGCAGTTCGATCAGCCGATTCATTTCCACGGCATACTCCATCGGCAACTCTTTGACCAGCGGTTCGATAAAGCCGGTCACAATCATCGCCGAGGCTTCGGTTTCACTCATTCCACGACTCATCAAATACAGCAGCTGTTCTTCGGCAATTTTGGATACCGATGCTTCGTGTTCGATGGTGAGGTTATCTTGATTGACTTCAATATAAGGATACGTATCGCTGCGACTGTGTGAGTCGAGAATCAGTGCGTCACAAACCACATTACTTTTACAGTGATGAGCGTCATGAGTCGCCTTGACCAGCCCGCGGTAACTCGCCCGTCCGCCATCCTTCGAAATACTCTTGGAGATCACGCGACTGGAAGTATGTGGTGCACAGTGAACCATCTTGGCTCCGGCATCCTGATGCTGACCTTTGCCCGCGAAAGCAATCGACAGCGTCTCACCCCGTGCTCCCGGTTCCATCAGATAGATCGCCGGATACTTCATGGTCAACTTGGACCCGAGGTTACCGTCGACCCATTCCATTAACGAGTCACCATAAGCCTTGGCGCGTTTCGTGACGAGATTATAGACGTTATTTGACCAGTTTTGAATGGTCGTATAACGGCAACGTCCCCCACGCTTCACCACGATTTCAACGACCGCAGAATGCAGACTGTCGCTACTATAAGTCGGGGCTGTACAGCCTTCGACATAATGGACCGAAGCACCTTCGTCAACAATAATCAGAGTTCGTTCGAACTGACCCATATTTTGGGTATTGATGCGGAAATAAGCTTGTAGCGGAAACTCGATCTTGACCCCTTTCGGGACATAAATGAACGAGCCACCTGACCAGACCGCCGAATTCAGTGCAGCAAATTTGTTGTCCGCCGACGGAATGATCTGACCGAAGTACTCACGCACCAAATCGGGATAGTCTTTCACCGCCGAATCGGTATCGGTGAAAATCACCCCCTGCTTTGCCAAGTCTTCCTGCAGACTGCCGTAAACGACTTCGGATTCGTACTGAGCTTTGACTCCCGCCAGATATTTTTTTTCGGCCTCGGGAATCCCGAGCCGATCATAGGTTTTGCGAATATCGTCAGGGACATCGTCCCAGGACTTTTCTTGTCCCTGTGACGCCTTGACGTAGTAGAACATGTTCTGGAAATCGAGATCCTTCATGTCCCCGCCCCACGTGGGCATCGGCTTTTGATAGAACAGATCCAGTGCATCCAGCCGGAACTGGCGCATCCACATCGGTTCGCTCTTCATCTCGGAAATCTGATGGACGATGTCGCGATCCAGACCCCTTCGGCTTTGGAATACATACTTATCTGTTGGATCATGAAATCCATACTGATAGTCACCGACACCAATTTCGTCGTCAAGAACAGTTGAGTCCGTGGTCATAATGTTTGGTCTTCCCTGTGGGGGAGTCTATGGATCGAGCGGTCTTGGTAAGCGAATCTTTAAATCGAGTCTCTGATGTGACCCGGACGTTTGCTTCGAGGTCCCGAGGTGATTCTCAAAGCCCCGAACGTTTTCCTCAAGCCGTCGCGCCAAGGGTTAGTTTGCGGCCCCTGCGACAGCCACCTTTTGACGTTCTTGTTCTTCTGCTGCTTCGGCCGGATGTCGCAGCCGTATTGTCGCATAACCATGGTTATGCAGTTCATGGGCCAGCGAGGCATCACCGGTCTCCACGATTTTTCCCGCCAGCATCACGTGTGTGAACTGGGGGACGTTATATTCGAGCAGTCGTTCGTGATGAGTAATAATTAGTGCGCCCATTTGAGGACCGGCAAGCTTCCGCAGTCCCTCACTCACCACACGGACCGCATCGCTGTCCAAACCACTGTCAGTTTCGTCCAGGATCGCAAACTTTGGCTGCAACATCGCCAGTTGCAGAATTTCCATTCGCTTCTTTTCACCACCGGAAAAGCCTTCATTCAGATAACGGCGAGCAAATTCGATATCCATCCCCAATTCGTCCATGCGGTCCTTGAGTTCCTTACGGAAGTCACGCATCGGAATTAGTCCTTCTCCCTCTTTACGAGCAGGATTACGAACATTGGTCACGGCATGCCGCAAGAAATCGGCCACCTTCACACCCGGGATCGTGACCGGATACTGGAATGCCAGAAACAACCCCAACCGTGCCCGCTGACAAGGATCCAGATCGTTGAGAAGAGCACCATCCACTTCGATGGTCCCACCCGTCACCTCGTATTTCGGATGACCGACCAGTGTGTAGGCCAACGTACTTTTTCCCGACCCATTCGGGCCCATCAACGCATGAATTTCCCCCTGACGAATTTCGAGACTGACCCCTTTCAGAATCGGTTTCTCGTCGACTGAGACATGCAGATCCGTAATTTTCAGCAGGCTGGACATTATCACTCTTTTCCGCGTCACTCTTTTCGAAAACTTCCCAATTTCAGGGACTTCAAAGCCATATCATCCTGGTGCATCAACACCATCTCCCGTGTATTCCAATCTCGACGGACCATAGAACACAAGGCTTTTATTCATTTCTCTACAGCAGTCGCCCCAGCGAACCAAAGCATCCTCACAAAGCTTCGGCAATCAACACATTTTCAGGCGAGCATGACCCAACTCTCTCAATTCTCTCAAACCAATTCCGTCAAACTTTGCGTGATCGGCAGCAAAACACGACCGGTGTGATGCGGAATCGGCAGCACTTCCTGAGATCGCGTGATTTTCTTGGCCTTAATCTTGTCCTGAATTCGCATCAGGCCTTCAAGCAGTGCTTCAGGTCGCGGTGGGCATCCGGGAACATACACATCCACCGGCACAACCAAATCGACACCTTTCACGACATGGTAGCCGTACTTAAAATAAGGACCACCACCGACGGTGCAGGCACCCATGGCAATCACGTACTTCGGGTCAGGCATCTGTTCATAAAGACGACGGACTCGACTCGCCATTTTATAGGTCACAGTACCGGCAACAATCATCAGATCGGCCTGACGAGGAGTCGCCCGGAACGCACCGGCGCCGAACCGATCCATATCGAACCGACTCGCACCCGCAGCCATCATCTCGATCGCGCAGCAAGCCAAACCAAACGTCATCGGCCAGATACTCGACTGACGAGCCCAATTCATCGCCTGTTCCAGCGAAGTGGTGATCACGTTTTCTTCAAATCGACCTTCAATCCAAGTCGTCATTGCTCAGTCCGTTTCTTTTGCCTTTGGGGGAGTTGACTTGAGACGCATCTGTTTGACCGTCACTGTACCAGCAATCTTCCCCTGTTTCATCTGTCCAACGACCCCGTATTACCTCGCCTCGCCTCAAAATCTAAATCGCTCTTTCGAGTCAGTTGACTTGTGATTCAGTTGACTTCTGCCGGATGAAATTCACAACAGTGATGCCCGTCCCGACAACACGAAGACAATTTTAAGGGAACCCCTAAAACCTGCTCAAAAACCTGCTGTTCCAGCTCGCAAATCCCGGAATCCTGCTGGGCCAGATCATGGTAAGGGCAGTGGGTTTCCCGCAGAATCGGTAAGGAACCCTCTAACCCCACCTCAACAGAAAAACCCCGCTCGGAAAGTGCCGCACCCAACTGGGAAAACCGATCCGACAATAACTCGCCCCGAACATCGGCTCCATACTGACGAACCATCGCGTCCCGAATCCGCCCGGTCACTCGCTGACGAACATCAAGCTCATCAATTGTCTGGAGCTCACTCCAAAGCAAACGGGCTAACTCGGAATAATTGTTCCCCAATTGCCGCCGACCCTGCTCGGTGATTTGGTAGGTATGATGAGGCCGGCCTCGACCCGCTCGAATCGTCTGCCGATCAATAAAACCAAGAGATTGCAGTCGAACTAATCGCATTCTCACTGCAGTCGCCGTCACCCCCGAGGATCCACACAAATCCTGAACTGTGACCGCACCCAGCCGTTGCAGGCTCAGCAGAAACTGTTCGTCAGTGTGTTCCAGAGGAAGTTTCATCAGTGGAAAATCCAGACCCCGTTGTGTACATGTTTTTAAGATTCTAGCCACTCTGGCAATTAAAACAATACTCACAGCGAAAAATGAAATAATTCCTGTGAACGAGAAGTCAGCGGCCAGATCGCCAGCCACAGATCATCGCTACCGAGCGTCTCAAAGGAACAGAAAGGGGATTGTAGCCAACTGGGCCAAGGCTGATTTCATGCCTGAGGGGCGGTCGAGTCACTTGGGTGGCTCGAAGCGGCCCCGGCGAGCAACGCCCAACCCAGCAAAAACGCGGCCCCACCCAGGGGAGTCACCGCACCCCATTTTGTAACTCCCGTCAGAGTCAGCAGATAGAGGCTTCCTGAAAAGAGGACGATTCCCGCGCTGAACGACCAGCCGGCGAGATTGGCCAACCGCGATTTACGCCGGTCAACCAGAACGCCAACCGCGATCAATGCCAGTCCGTGATACATTTGGTACTCGGCACCGGTCTTAAAGTCATGCAGAAATTTCGCGGCCAGCGGAACGGTCTCGCCGGCGACGACGCGCGTCTTTCCCGCATATTTTTCCGCGAAGATTTTGTCCAGCCAATGTGCGGCAAACGCGCCTGAGGCGACCGCGAATCCACAAACGATCGCACCAACCGTGATCCAGCGTGATCCAAACATAGTCTCTTTCGTGATGACGCAGAAACAGCAGACCGTTCAATCTTAACCGGAAGGAACCCGGACTCAAGCGATTCGTAGGTTGCGAAAACAGCGTTGGAGCTTAGCGAGCGGGTCAACGGGAGTCCATCCACCGCAGCATCGAGGCTGCTTTCTGCGAAGGCTGTTTCCCGCCAGAAATGGGGCAGGTTCACCCCATCGAGCCATGTTCCCTCGGGTTTTTCGGTCCAACCACAAACCCCGTGCGCGCGGCACAAATACTCGACTCGGCAGCAAACAGGACGACTTCGGTCCGTGACCCAACTTCCAACTTCCAACTTCCAACTTCCAACTGAAAACTTCCAACTGAAAACTGAAAACTGAAAACAGAATTTGTCATTGAGCCATCAGTCAAAGCCCTTCAACAAAAAAACGGCGAGTCTCACCTGGATCGTGAGACTCGCCGTAAAAATCATTCCGTCATTCCGTACCGCGAACATGGACTCAGTTGCGGCTGGTCCCCTTTGCAGGATCCACAGCCTTCGAGGTCCGAGCCGACTGACCACCCGATTTTGATTGAGTGGCACTGGCGGGCTGAACCGCTCCGTTTGGTCCCTGTGCTGCTGTTGTCCGTTCTGGGCGATTGGATGTCTGGGTCAGGTAGTTGTCGACGATCGTCTTCTTTTTAATCGCTTCAAAGGTTTTCGCGACTTCGATCTGAACCTTGGATTCTTTCAGTTCGTCGTACAGCGTGTTGCGGACTTCATCGATTTCAGTAACCACAGGCTCGGTCCGTCCTTCACACTTGAGCACGACATAACGACTGGGAGCGATTTCAATCACACCCGAGACTTCTCCTTCTTTCAGTTTGAAGGCGGCTCGTTCCAAGTTTTCGTTACCATTGAATCGGGGGATCGGGGGAACCTGTCCGCCGAGAGCGCGACTGTTGGCATCCACGGAAAGTTTAGCGGCCAGTTGCTCGAAGTCTTCGGGATTCTTCTGCACCTGATCCCAGCCCGCTTCCGCACGGCGTTGATTGTCGAACATGATCATGCGTACTTTCACGCGGGGACCATAGTTTCTTACAAACGCTTCGTTCAAATCCTTCTCCGAAACATCGACTTCTTCACCCGCCAGTTTCTTCAATGCGATCATCGGATAGATGACGCTTTGACGATACTGGATCGGTGAGATATTCCGTTCGGCCTGCAGCATCTGCAGCCATTGATTGACATCGAGGTTAAATCGCTTGGCGATCCGACCGATTTCGTCTGAAATTTCCTGTTCGGTGACGTTGATCTGGCGTTCTTCGCAAGCCTGCTGAATGATCAGCCGGTGGATCAAGTCATCCAGAACTTCACGACCGAAACGTTTGACGCACTCTTCGGCGACCGCATCATACGTAATCGAGTCATCGGCAACGCGAGCGAGCACTTCAGGCTTCTTGGCTCCCGCACCCACGCGGGCCTGTCCTGCAGCGGGCTCTGAAGCCGCCTTCGACGCCGGGCTGCGAACATACTGCATCAGGAAACCAGCGGCGAGAATGGCAACCACCGTTCCCCCCAAAAGCATCGACCATCGTCCCTTCGGCTGGCCCACAGTACCAGGCACCGACAGGTGATTCCGTTCACCCATAATCTGTCTCCGAATCGCAAGTGATACCGAACTGTAAACCACGCCCGAAAGGGCACTGACATCCATATCGAGCGGTTTATAGGAATCGGCAAAAATTGCGTCAATACGGGTTATTCCGAGTGACCGCTGGCAAGCTGCGAAAGAAGCGGGCCTCAAAACCGGCTATTTTCCGCTGATTTGGCCTTTTGGCCGGGGTCCCAGATCGTGGCGGCGATGTATCGATCGCTCAGGAGTTGGTCATGAAAATAATAAATTGTCACAATTTTTCCATCAGGACGCTGAACGCTCACTGGATAACCAATATCACGCCCGCCCCCCTCACCTTTTAAAACCTGTACTTGCCCCCAACTCTTCCCCCCGTCGCCGCTCAGTCGTGCCTGCATCTGAAACGGCTGGGCGCGATAGCCATACGAAAGGCTCAGGCGTCCATCGGCTAAACGGATGAGACTCGGCGGGTTTCCCTCTCCCAAATCGGGCGCAGGAGAAGCTTCCAGCCGCCAGGTTTTCCCGTCATCAATTGACCGATAGGCGTCCAGCCAGCTGCGAGCCTCATCACGACAGCGGATGATGGTCAGTAGCTCTGTTTTTCCCAGCCGGACGGTCGACGGCATAATGGCGTAGCCTTTGGGGGACTCGCCAATCCATGACACGAACTTCCACGTTTTGGCACCATCCGTTGTTCGGGCACAAAACGGTCGGCCTTCACGGCCATCTTCTTTGGCAGCGGTGAAGAAGGCCAGGCAGTCATGCGGGCCATTCACGAGGTAATCTGTCCGGGCGGCAATCGCGAGTGGCTTACCCTGTTCATCTAACACGCTCAGCCGAAACGGTCCCAGCCAATCTTTGCCCCGATTCAAGGAATAGGAAAACCGCGACGGTCCTCCATGATGGTCCAGCATCCGAAACGTAAGCACAAAATCCGGGCGCTGAAAATTGAGTCCCCCGGGGCAATCCTGCCAGGGTTTTTCCTTGAGGCCTGGGGGAGTAATTCCGTGCAGTCCCTTCCCCATCGGAATCAGTGATCCCTTTTCGGTCGGATTCTCGAGGTTCCAGGTTTCTCCCCCATCCAGGCTTCGTGCCAGAAAATGCTCTTCCGGTTTGTCATGATCAATCGCATGCAGGCCGGGGCCATTATCTTTGGAATGCCCCGAAGCAAAGCCGCACAGGATCTCATTCCCCCAAGACCAGATCCCGTAATTTGCCGGCCACCCACCAAACCGGTTGGGGACGGCATACAGTTTGACCTGTTTCACCACCACGGCATTCACCGCGGCTTTTGCGGGCTCTTGCGCTTTCAGCGACACAACCCCCGCTGTGAAAAACGTCGCGATCAGACAGACTCTCCACCAGGGTTTCTGGCTTGTTTTTGCAAAATTCATAACTCACCGATCTCGATAAATCGTGTTGACTGGGATGTTTCTAAAAGAGGACTTGAGCGGGGTTGATCGCCTGATACTTCCCCTTATTTGCGGTGATCTCGAAGGCTTGCGGAACCGATTCAATTCCGTGCAAGACGTGGCGAATGGTCGGTTCGAGACGAACCCGTCCGGAAGCAACCAACTGAACCGTATGTCGCAGATGTTCACGCGTGCTGATGTCTGGGAACAGATATCGCAAGCTCCGCTCACGGAACAGGTCGACCGGCAGCGTCACCGGTCCACCAAACCACGAGACCCCGATAATTTTGCCGCCGGATCGAACCGAGTTCAAAGCATCAAGCAATGTCTGATGTCCCGCCAGTCCCTGCTTGGGGCTTCCTCCGGCACATTCAAAAACGACATCGGCACCATTACCACCGGTCAGTTCGCGAATCGTCGCGACCACATCACAGTTCCTGGCATTCAACGCGTGATCGGCCCCGAGTTCGCGAGAGACCGCACAGGCTTCGTCCCGAACATCGACCGTAATAATCTGTCCGGCACCACTGATCCGCGCGATCTGCAAGCATTCCAGCCCCATGCTTCCCTGACCAAAAATGACGACAGTATCCGCGATTTGCAGCGAAGCGGTTTCGACGGCGGCCACGCTGTCGCTCAGTGATTGCAGGCAGGCCGCGACACTATCCGAAATCCGATCGTCCACTTTGACCAGTGAAATCTCGGGCAGGAGTGCCAGTTCGCTGAAGCAGCCTGGCTGATCAAAGCCAATCACCGGACCACGGCGGCAAAGGGTGCTCTTTTCAGCTCGACAAAAGGAACAATCACCACACGGAAGCTTGGCCCGTGCAGCGACACGGTCCCCCACCTGATAGCCGGTGACACCCGCACCAATCTCGACGATCCGCGCGCAGAATTCGTGGCCAAACAGCTGAATCGGTGCATCCGCTTCCAGTCGGGCTTTCACACGATCATACGCGAGTGTGGGAATTCCGAAGGCCAGCTGCGCTTCGGTGACGCTCGGTTGAACGCACAGTGGTTTCACCACCACATGACCTGGCAGGCAGACCGGTGCGGGGATCTCATCCAGCCGCATGTCACTAAAACCATAAAATCGCCAAGCTTTGATCGTCATGGGGTCGCTCCTGAAATGAGTTCAAACTTTTGTAATGTGTGATATCGTCCCTGGGGTGGGTACTGTCGACCATTTGCCGACCAGACCACCTCGGACAGATAAAGACTTCCGGTCGAATCCCGCCAGAGATCGTGAGGCGCGAAGAAGTCTCCTGCTTCCTGTGGTCGTTCACCACCGCCGATGCGGGCCAGCAGTTTCCCTGCGGAATCAAAAATACTCAGCCGGCCACCGGTCGAATCGGGTGACGGGGCGGTCGTGCCCGGCCACATCCCGGCGCGAAAGCCGAGTTCGGCAACGTAGACTTGCCCCAACTCGTCGATCACCAGTTCGCAGGGGCGTGCGATGTCGGTCCATTCGGTCAGAAACGTTCCCTCGGGAGAAAATAGTTGCAGTCGGCAGTTTTCACGGTCAGCGACATACACCACGCCGGTGCGGTCGACGGCGATCCCGTGCGGAACGTGGAACTGTCCGGGGCCTGCTCCCGGCTCACCCCACGAGGACCTCAGTTTTCCGTCTGGTGAAAACCGGTGAATCCGGGCATTGCCATAACCATCGGCGATATACCAGTCGCCGTTCGGTGCGACGGCCAGGTTCGTGGGGAAGTGAAACGGAGGTCCACCATGGCGGATCGTGCGATAGTCGATCGAAGTCGCACCGGTATCCGAGGGGACACCACTTTTTCCCAAAGTCATCAACCGCTGGCCGTCAGGGGTGAACTTGTGAACGGTATGATCCAGGTCGTCCGTACAATAAACCGCATCATCCGGCCCAATCCAGATCCCGTGCGGACGATGAAACAAGCCCTCGCCCCACGAGAACAGCAGCGTTCCACTCGGATCAAACACCGCCACGGGGTGGTCTCCCCGGTTAAAAACATAGACCCGGTCTTGAGAATCCGTGGCGACGCCCGTCACTTCTGACACGGTCCAGTTGTCGGGCCATTGAGCCCAATTGGCAACGGCTCGATACGTAAATCCACCGGATGAGACGATTTTCGGTTCAGAGGTATTCATGAGTTTCTATGGCAATCCTGGGGAAGTAAAAACAGGGACCGCGTGAAGCGACGGATGCCCCGCGAGCGAACTTCGCGGGGTCCCAGTCGCCCCAGTGACCAGTCACCCCAGTGACCAGTCACCCAGTGAAAACGCCTTGAATCATCCGGAACGAATCTCAATCCCCTACGGCGTCGGTTACCGTACTCGGACACGGGTCCGCTGATTGAGATATTCCACCAGATCGTCACCCAAATTGTGGCTCGTGTCTACCGAGACGCGTTCAATCGCGTTACGGCGGCAGAGTTCCTCCATGGCCGTCTCGTACCGACGCATCGCTTCGAGATATCCCTGACGGATATCTTCCGTCTGCGTTAAATACTCGCTCACTTCTTCGAGCCCCAGAAATTTGACCATTCCGGCGAACTCAAACGAACGCTCATGGTGGTGCAGCACATGAAACAGCACGATTTCATGACGGTTGTACTTCATCCGCTGCAAGACCGATTCCAACGCCTCAAGGTCGGTGAAAAAATCGCTGAAGATCATCACAATCTCACGTCGACCCATCCGTCCGATCAGGTCGGTCAGGCATTCTGACATGTTGGTTTTTTCCACCGGCGAGACCTCGTCAAGATGCTGGGTCATGCGATGGATTTGTGCCAGTGAGTTACCGGGGGGGACGTATCCTCGAATCCGCTCATCAAATGTGGCGAGAGAAACTTTGTCGTTTTGTTTGATGATCGAATAGCCCAGCGTGGTTGCCGCTTGAGCGGCGTACATCAGCTTTTGCTCGGCCCCTTCGCCGTAACGCATCGAGGCACTGACATCGAGCAGCAGATGGCAGACAAAGTTCGTCTCCATCTCATACTGCTTGATCGAGAGGCGATCCCGTTTGTAATAGAGTCGCCAGTCGATGTGCCGGGGGTCATCTCCCACGATGTAATCACGGTGACCGGCAAATTCGACGGCGAAGCCGCTGAGTGGAGATTTATGTGCGCCCGCCAGATTTCCCATGACGAGCCCGCGCGGCTCGACCGTGCGATCGGCAACACGACTAAGGACTTCGGGATTCAAATAGCGGGAAAGAACACTCGCCGTCATCGGTTAAATCCATATTACAAAATGGAATTGGGCTAAAACATCCCCTCTCCCCGGCTCTGCGGGGAGAGGGTTAGGGTGAGGGGGCTCTTCTGCTCTTGCTCTTCTGCTCTTCTCAGCACCCCTGCAGACTTTCAAACCATCGCTGAAACGATCTTCACTGGCTTCACCGGCTTCACTTGACCACCAATCAACCGTTCATTCGGCAAGTCTCTTCTTCTCTGTGTCTCTGTGGTGAATCTTCTCTTGGTATTGAAGCCAGAAGAAGATTCACCACAGAGACACAGAGGCACGGAGAAGGGAAAACAAATCCGATGTTAGCGGATTCAGGAACGGGTATCAAAACCGCTTCGCAGGTCAGGCGGGTTGTATATATTTCTTGTCCGCAGGCGTTTTTTCCATCAGCATTGTGATCAGCTTCTCGCTGTTCACATCTGCGGCCTGTGCGGCGTAGTTCGGTGCAATCCGATGCCTGAGCGCCCCCTTTGCTACCGCCTGAACGTCACCAATTGTCGCGTGATAACGGCCATACAGAATCGCGCGGGCTTTCGCACACGTCACCAGCGTCAGGACACCACGAGGACCTGCACCCCAGTTCACCCATTTGTTGACAAAGTCAGGGGCTTCCACCGCTCCTGGTCGTGAGGCTCGGACTAATGCATGCGCATACCCCAGTACCTGATCACTGACAGGGACCCGATGCACCAGTTTCTGGTAACCAATGATTTCCTCCCCAGACAGCACACCGCGAATTTCTCCCATTTGACCCGAAGTGACCCGACGCGCCACTTCCCACTCGTCTGCCGCACTCGGATAATCGACACGAATATGCAACAGGAACCGGTCGAGTTGGGCTTCTGGCAGCGGGTAGGTCCCTTCCTGTTCGAGCGGATTTTGGGTTGCCAGCACGAAGAAAGGATCCGGCAACTTGTGAATTTTGCCTCCGGCAGAAACCTGTCGCTCTTGCATCGCTTCGAGCATGGCCGCTTGAGTCTTGGGTGGGGTGCGGTTGATTTCGTCTGCCAGAATCATATTGGCAAACAGCGGCCCAGGGAGGAATTTATATTCACGCTGACGTGTCTCGACGTTCTCTTGAATCACGTCCGTTCCGGTGACATCGCTCGGCATCAGGTCGGGAGTAAATTGAATACGCTTGAACGACAAATGAAGGGCTTGTGCGAGCGAGCTGACGAGCAGCGTTTTCGCCAGCCCAGGCACCCCTTCGAGCAGCGCATGGCCGCGAGCAAAGATCGCGATCAGGACCTGTTCGATCACATCGTTCTGACCGACGATCACTTTTGCCAGTTCGTCGCGCAAGGTGTTGTAGGCCCCTTCACATTTCTGTACAGCGGCGACTTCGTCAGCGGCAAGATTTTCTATCGTCATGGTTTCCGGTCTCGATTCGAAAGAGTGAATGGTTTGTGAACGCGGATTCTCAGAGTTTGAAAGTTCAGTCCACACTTTGAAAGTAATTCTTCAGCCGTTCTTCATACGCGCGCGGTGGCTTTTGACCTGCACCCGCCCGGATCGACTTGCGCAATTCCGGCGGCAATTTCGCGAACCAGGCTTCTTCTTTCACCTGGCGAGCCGTAATTCCCTCTTCTTTTTCGCGTCCCTTGCTGGTGGACTTCGCAGCAGCGTCCGTCCCCTCGGGCATTTTCTCGACCGCCCCATCCTTCACCTTTTGGTTGGTTGTGGCGGATCCTTCTTTCTTGGTTAACTTCGTCGAGTCCGCATGCTCGCTGTCAACCGGTTCCCCCTTCTCGGATGCATTCGTGGGGGTCTGAGGTGGTTTTTGGCTGTTCGAGCCATTCTGTGACTTCGCCAATTGCTGACTCAGCGCCTTCTGAGCCGCCTGCTGCGCTTTCGCCCCTGCCATCATTTCTGCGGTCAATTGCGGCGAATTGGGGATAAATCCGGTTCCCAATCCGGTCGGTTTGCCCGCAGCAGGTTGACCCGATTTGGACGGAGCCGCAGCGGGTGGATTTCCCAGAGCGTCACCAGGATTCGCAGCCGCATTCGCCACCGCTTCCCCGTCGTCAGCGGCGGGTTGTCCATCCGTCGCCAGCAGACCATTGGTCGCATCGAGCTGTCCATCCGCCAACATCCCCTCTGCCAGCATCGCGGCATTTTGTTCGAGAGCAGGGAGTTTTGAAGCCAGCTCTAACGCTTCCCGCAGCGGAAGATTGGCGACTTCATTTTGTCCAGACAGTTCAACCGCCCCCTGGCCGGTCGCGCGCTGTGAACTGGCAAAGTCCTGCTGAGCATCGTTCAAGAGCTGGGCCACCAATTGTTGAGCCTCTGTGAGAGCGTCCCCCTGTGTGGTCATATTTTCCAGCTGAGTCGCTTGTTCCGAAATCACCTCGGCTGCCGACTGTTGTCCTTGAGCCAAGTTCGCAATCGACTCGGCAATCGCCTGGTCCCGGCGGACCTCTTGTTCTTTCGCTCCCAGATCGGCTGCAGCATGTTCCAACGCCAACTCGGCGGTGTTCGCCGCTTCAGCCAGTTGATGAGGTGACTGGTGCAGATCCGCACCGAGGCGGGCGGCTTGTGCCGCAGCATCAATCGCTTCCGCCGCCGCCGGAGCGACCGAAGCAACCTGATCTGCCAAGGCTGCAGTTTGGTCTGCCTGCGTCGCCAGTTTTCCCGACTGCTCCGCGGCCGCCTTGGCAATCGCCTCGTCAAGTTTCTTCCCCGCTTCGTTCAAAGCTTCAGCCGCCGTCGCTTGTGACGCAGCCGCTTGCTCAGGATTGGCAGCCAAAGCTTCTGCCGCGATTGCAGTCGCTGCCGCGGCGGGGGCGACCTCTCCTGCTGTCTCTGATGACGCCTTGGCGGCAGTCGCCTGCGATTCTTTCGCTGCGGCTGCCGCAGCGGTTTGCGATGGCAGATTCAGCGCGGCTGTTGGGGGTGCGGCAGCGGCGGTCGCGGCTTCTGCCTGAGCCAGTTCCATCGCCTGCTTCAGCGCCCCCTCGGCCACGTTGCGTGAGACTTCTGCCGCATCCGCATTT
>JBIKZJ010000317.1:0-7785 GCA_044354755.1 Schlesneria sp.
CTTTCATTGTGATTCGATTGTAGAGCACTCAAAATCGGGACGGGATTCCCCCCCCCTTCCCCATCTGGTTGTTATCAGCGCAGAGAATCGATCGATGTGCAAGGGAATCGACCCTGATTGAAAATCAGATTTGCACCGGGACCATTCGATTTGGGGATTGTTCTGATAGGATGACTCGGTTCACCGTAAGGTGTTTGATCTTCTGCTTCCCGGTCTCACACCTTTGAAGCAGGGAACAGATTGATCCTCGATGGGAGTTCACGATGTTGCTCTGCCTGGTTCTTGTGCTATCCGGATGTCTGATCGTCAATTCGGGGTTTGCAGCCGACTCGGTCCCCTTGAACGAGCAGCCGATAGCGACTGTTGCCGAGGTCGCATACGGGCCACATCTCCGCAATGTGCTGGATTTCTGGCAGGCCGAGGGAGACGGTCCCCGGCCGCTGTTGGTCTATATTCATGGTGGTGCCTGGTGGACGGGGGATAAAGGTCAAAAAGGGCCAGCGATTCAGCCATTTCTGAATCAAGGGATTTCCTTCGCCGCCATCAATTACCGTTTAACACCGGATCACCCACTTCCCGCCCCGGTGCATGATGCGGCTCGTGCTATCCAGTTTCTTCGCACGAAAGCGGAAGCCTGGAAGATCGACACCCAACATATTGCCTTGACGGGACCGAGTGCGGGGGCCTGTACTTCGATGTGGATTTTGCTCCATGATGACCTTGCGGACCTCAGTTCAACCGATCCCGTGCTGCGGGAGTCGACGCGAGTCTGTGCGGCGGCGGTTTCGGTCGGCCAAACCTCGATCGACCCCAAAGTGATTGAAGATTGGCTCGGCCCCCAAGTGTTGAATCATCCCATGATCTCTCGGGCGGTGGGCGAAAAGACGATCGAATTGGCTTTGAGAAACTACGACCAGCATCGGAAGCTCTACGTTGAGTTTTCACCGATTAATCATGTCGATGCCAAAGACCCGCCACTGTTCATGACCTGCAGCGCGGAAATGGACCTTCCGTCTCGGGATGCGAGCCACGGCATTCATCACCCGGTGTATGGCATAAAACTCAAGGAACAGTCTGACCGGGTTGGTCATGAATGTCACCTGCTGATTCCAGGGGCTTCGATATCGCCTCAATATGCGGATGCCAACGAGTTTTTACGCGATAAGCTGCTGGAATTTTCGTCCAGGAAAAATCAGAAAGCGTCCGTGAAATCCGCGATCGAATGATCTGGTAAGCCGTTACGGTGAGGGGGAGTGGGTCTGCTTGTTGTCGTCATCAATCCCGATGTCATTCCTGTTTGCTTCGCTTGAATCAAGTCTTGTTACGAGTCAGACTGAGTACAATTCCCGCAGGTGTGAAGCAGCGATTAAGCAGAGCATGGCGATACGAGGTTCAACCCGTGTTCGCGTCCCGTCCCCCCCAATACGCACGAGCTTCACATTTGTGACGAAATGAACCCCTTGTCTTAATTCTCTCACGCCAGAAAGAACCACAATGAAATACGGCATGAACATGTTGCTCTGGACCTCCGATGTCACCGAGGAGCACTCTCCAATTCTGGAAAACTTGAAAAAATGGGGCTTCGATGGGGTAGAGCTTCCCGTTTTTGATTTGGATCTGGTTAAGTTTTCCCGTTTAGGGAAAAAACTGGACGAGATTGGCTTGGAACGAACTGCGGTGACCGTCTGTTCTGATGCTGATAATCCGATCTCGGCCGATCCCGCGATCCGTGCTGCGGCGCTCGATCGATTGAAAAAGGCGATCGATGTGGTTGCCGCTGCGGGCGCAACACATCTTGTCGGGCCAATCCATTCCGCCTTGGGAACGTTTAGCGGAACCGGTCCAACGAGCGACGAGTGGCAGCGGGCGCTCGAGATTCTGACCAAAGCGGCCGATCACGCTCAAAAAAGCAATGTGACTTTGGTTTGCGAGTACTTGAACCGGTTTGAATGCTATTTTCTCACCAACGCTGCGGATGATGCCCGTTTCTGCCGCGAGGCCAATCACCCGAACCTGAAAATGATGTACGACACCTTTCACGCCAATATTGAGGAAAAAGATCTCGCGACAGCGATGCGTAGTTGTTGGGATCAGGTGGTGCATGTCCATATTTCCGAAAACGATCGTTCAACACCCGGTGCAGGCCATGTTGATTGGAAGACCACGTTCCAACTGCTGAAAGAGCTGAAATATGACGGATGGCTGACGGTCGAAGCGTTCGGGTTGGCACTGCCAGCACTCGCCGCCGCGACCAAAGTCTGGCGAAGAATGTTTGCGAGCGAAGACGAACTGGCTCAACAATCGCTCGCGTTCATGAAAAAAATGATGGCAAGTTGAGGTCCTTCGTCATGGCGCCAGGGACATTCCGTGATTCCCGTTCCCACGATCATCTCGAGGGTTTGATGGGAACGGGGCCGGCGACCCCTTAAGATGCACTTCGACAAAGTAGCTCGGGTTCAAGTGGCTCTGGTTTCAGCGAATTATTTCCGATCGACTCTGCCGTTATGGCAGGTGGTGTCGGCGAGGAGCGATCGTGATTTAACGGATTTCCCGCAGAAACTCGTCAAAAACGGAACGGCGCGCCAGTTGCTTTTCAACACAGGTGCGAACGAATTGGCTGTCCGGATTGGCGTCTCGATCGATGGATTCGACGGAGCGAATCATTCTCGCGGTCGGTGTCGCAAACGGATCGCAACGTTTTTCGTGTGAGATTTTTGTCTGAGCTGCGTTGGTTTCTCGTTCCACACTTGGGGCCAACTGAGCGAGCACACGGTGATTTTGGCCGTGATCTGAGCGTTTGTTTTTTATCTTGTTGGAATTGGGAGTCTTCATATCGTGTCTCAGCCCCAGGAATTCACGTTTCAGACCGAGATCAAGCAGTTACTGCACATTCTGTCGCATTCGCTCTACCAGAATCGCGAAATTGCCTTACGAGAATTGATCTCGAACGCCTCGGACTCGTTAAACAAGCTTCGGCATATTCAGTTGAGTGACGCCGAGTACCGTGATGATGTTCCGCTGGAAATCACGTTGGCTCCCGACAAAGAGGCCAATTTGCTGGTGATTCACGACAGTGGCGTTGGCTTGACCCATGATGAACTCGTGCAAAACCTGGGGACAATTGCCCATAGCGGTTCCAAAGAATTTTTGCGGAATCTCGCAGCCAAGTCCGAGCAAAGCGAGTCGGCCCCGTCTGCGGAATTGTCCTTGATCGGCCAGTTTGGTGTCGGGTTTTATGCGGCCTTCATGCTTGCGGACCGGGTAGAAGTGGTCACCCGCAGTTATCGGGAACAGACGGGTTGGCGATGGGAATCAGACGGTTCTGGTCGCTTCACAATCTCGCCCGTTGAAGGGGATGTGCCGCGAGGGGCACAGATTCGACTTCATCTGAAGAAAGAGATGGAAGAGTTTACGGATCCGATGCGTCTGAAGTTTATTGTGCGCAAGTATTCGACATTCGTTCCCCATCCGATCAAGCTGGAAGCGGAAACGCTGAATGAGCAAAAGCCGATTTGGGTCGAGCCGAAGAGTCAGGTCACTGAAGAACAGCATGCGGGATTTTACCAATGGCTGACGCATCACACCGATGAGTCTCCCCTGTGGCATTTGCATTTGTCCAGCGATTCCCCGATTCAGTTTCATTCGATCCTGTACTGTCCCCCCTCGAATTTTGAACTGATGGGGTTCGGTCAGGTGGAACACGGGATCAACCTCTGTGCGAAGCGTATTCTGGTCCAGGATGACTGTCGCGATCTGCTTCCCGAATATTTGCGATTTCTCTATGGAGTGGTCGATTCGGCGGATTTGCCCCTGAATGTTTCGCGGGAAACTTTGCAGGACCACAAACTGCTGCCCAAACTGAAAAAAGTTCTGGTCAAAAAGGTACTGGACCACTTGGCAACCGTGGCCGACGAACAGCCGGAGTCATTCCAATCGTTTTATCAGCAATTCGGTCCGATCCTGCGGACGGGGATTGGGCAAGACTTTGAAAACCGTGAAAGAATTGCCAAGCTGCTGCGGTTTCACTCAACGCAAACGGCGGCGCAAGCCGCGCTGCTCGTCGGAAAATCGACGGATCAGCCGATCGTTCCGACCGTGTCGCTGGATGGCTATTTGCGGCGAGCCGTCGAGGGGCAGACTCAGGTTTACTATCTGAGCGGTCCCGACCTGGATGCGTTGTCCCGGCATCCCCTGTTGGAGGCGTTCCGCAAGCGGAACCTGGAAGTGCTGTTCCTCGATGATCCGATTGACGAATTTGCCCTGACTCAGTTACATCGTTATGACGGAAAAGATTTGATTTCGATCGATTCGTCAGAAGTCACCTTTCCCGACTCGACCAACCCGGTTGAAGAGGAAAGCACCAAAGCAAAGCCGAATCACTTCACCAGGATTTTGGAATTGTTCCGCGGGGCTCTCGACGGAAAAGTGAGCGACATTCGCGAATCCTCCCGGTTAACAGACAGTCCCTGCTGCCTGATTAATCCTCAGGGAACGATGAGTAATCAGTTGCAAAAGGTGCTCAGTCACACGATGAAGGAATATGAAGCACCAAAGCGAATCATGGAAGTCAATCCGCACGCCGGACTGATCCAACGCCTGTGTGAACTGAGTAATAATTCGGATAATGACGAGTTCATTCGCGATTGTGGTCAGCAGTTATATGCTAACTCATTGATCCTGGACGGATTGATTCCCGAAGTCGAAGGAACCACCAGCCGAACGCTGCGGTTCATGGAGGAATTGGCTCGAGGCAAGTCTGCGATTATCACCTGATTCCTGTCGCGATCTCGCGATTCCTGCCGATGGCGGGAATCGCGGTATGATCCGCTTAATGCTCACGATCCTTGCGACCGATACCACAAGAAGACGTGTTTGATTCGATGTACCTGACAGACTTTGGTGCATCCGTAGAATCGTCTTATTGATCACCTTGCACGGTTGAGAAGGTCGTGACATGAACAAGTGGTATCGTCCATTCAGCTTGATGTTAGTCGCCGCGATGGCGAGCGAATTATGCGGTTGTGCCCAGACAGGGGCTTGGCTGGCGAAGAAGACCTCGAAAATCGGCGGGGGCGACAAACTCGTTGATACGAAAAAAGCGGATGCGAAAAACGCCGATTCGAAAAACACCGATTCGAAAAAGAAGTCGAGCGATCGCGATTCCGCCAATCTCGCCGCAAACGATCGCGCCGAGGACAAACCAGACAGCTCGAAAGTGGCAAAAGTCGATTCCAAGGGGAGTCTGAACTCGGCTGCTGCTGCCGCTGCCGATCAGGCCAAACTTGTCGCGGCCAAAGCGAGTGCAAAAACCGGCAAATCGACGAAACTGATCGAAGCGGTTGATGAGGGAATCGATACGTTTGCGAGCACCCCGGCTGCGGCGAAAAAAGCCAAATCAACGGTCAACAAGAGTATTGAAGCGGTTAATAAGGGTGTTGAAGAGAAAGAAGACGCACTGGATGCGTTTCTCGCCAAAATTGAGACTCCCGCAGCATCTGTCAAACGATTTGCCAAGGGGGCGGTACCGGAGAAGGGAGCCACTTCGAAACCCTCAGCCAATGACTTTGATTTTTTGAGCGAAGGGGTTGATCAGCTGAACGATCAGCTGAGCGAAAAGGTGGTTCAGGTCAAAAAGGAGGTCTCGTCACGGGTCAAGGGACTCGAAAGCGAAGTCGCAGATTGGGCGGCAGAGGATCTCGCAGAAAATCTGAAAACCGTTTCCCTGGCAAGTGCCTCGAAAACGTCCTCCACCACTGATGAGCCCCCTTTCGCTGCGACGAAACCGACTGCCGCGGACGACTTAGCGCAGGAACCCCGTTCAGAGGTTCCCGACTTCTCGCTCGAGGGGCTGAAGAAAACTGCCTTGAAAAAGGTGACGGAATCTGGGCTGTTGACACTCTGTCCCCAAGCGGAAGGTGAGCTGCTCTCTTTGCTGAAAGGTATGGATCCTTCCAGCCCCGATTCTTTAAAGCGGGGGCTGTCTCAGATCGGCCAACTCGGTGCCAAGGGAGCTGCTGCCACGCCACTCTTACAAAGTTTTCTGAAGCATGAAGACGCATTCGTCAGGACGCATGCGGCATTAGCGATGGCAAGATTAAAGCTGACCTCAAATCAATCGGTTCACGTCGTGACGGATGCCTTAAAGTCGCCGGATGCCAACTTACGATCGTTTGGTACCTCCGTGCTTTCCGAGATGGGACCACAATCGAACCAGGTTTTGACCTCGCTGTCAGAGAGCTTGAATGATAAGGATGGGCAAGTCCGTCTTCGCGCGGCCGAAGCCCTGATCCGTCACGATGGGTTTGCTTACCCCGCATTGCAGTGTTTGTTGACCAGTTTGACCGACAAGAAAGAGAATACGCGATGGCTTGCCACCTATTCCCTCGCAGAACTGGCACCGGAATCTCAGGAAGCGGTGCAGGGACTTTTAAAAGCGACGCAAGACCCGGCCACGAAAGTGCGGATTGGTGCGGTCTATGCACTGGGTGAGATCGGACCTTTCGCCAAGAGCGCGAAGAAAGATCTGCAAAATCTGCATGACACCACCACGGATGCAGAATTGAAAACGGCGATTGAAGCGACGCTGCTGAAAATCGTGAAATCGAACTGAGAAACGTCAAACTTCCGTCGTTTAGCTCTCTTTCTCTCGACCCGAATCCAATCCGATCCCGCTTCCCGCCTCTGCTTGGACCTCTTGGGTTGATCTTTCTTGAATCCCGATTGTGTCTGGCAAGGCGAAAAAGGAAATCGACTTCATGATTCACGTTCTGGCGCTGATCGAGACCACACCGGGGCATCGCGAGGACTTCCTCGCCGAGTTTCACCAAGTCACCATTCCTGTCCGGCAGGAAGCGGGATGTATTGAATACGGAGCGGCGGTGGATGCGGTGACCGACCTGCCCGCACAACAGAAGATCGGTGAAAATTTCGTTTTGATCATCGAGAAGTGGGCCAGCCTGGAACATCTCAAGGCACATCTGGTTGCCCCCCACATGACCGATTACCGGATTCGGATCAAACCGTTTGTTCAGTCGCTGCGATTGCAGGTGCTGGAACCGCAGAATTGATCGGACAGTTTTGTTTTCTGTGGTGGTTGGTAAGGCTTCCAAGCATGAGTTGACATGCCCGGTAATGCTGTCTCTAATAATCAGCGGTGATGATGCAGAGGGGTGCGCCCATGGGTTGCAAGCCGCTGCGTTGTATTCATGAATCTCTGTAAACACGGTGAGGAGTACGTTCATGCGGAAGAGTTTAAATTGGATTGCGTTTTGTGCGGTCGTTTCGGCATTTGTTGCAGGGCCAGAAGCACATGCTCGTCCCGACTACCTGAAGGCATTCAATGCGGCATACCCCGCGCTGAAGGCCGAAGCAGAAGCCGCGAAATGCGGAATCTGCCACCCGGAAGAAAAGAAGGCCGTTCGCAATGATTACGGCAAGGTCTACGGCACCGCTCTGGGCGAAAAGAACGTTAAGTTCGCAGACAACGAAAAGAAAATCACCGAAGCCCTGAAAAAGGCGGAAGCCGAAAAAAGTGGAACCGAAGGAAAGACGTTTGGCGAGCTGATCAAGGACGGAAAACTTCCTGGCAAGAAATAATCGCTCTCAATCAGGTTGATTCCTCTCGATGCCGAGAGAGGAATCGACAACCTTGTTCTGAAAGGAACAGGGGATTGAGGTCGCATGATCGCGACGGCAGAGGTCGTCAGGAAGCCCAACTGTCACAGTTGGGCTTCTTTTTTGCTCTGCGGACCCATTCCCTTGATCACAACCGGTGCTCGCATCATG
>JBIKZJ010000318.1:0-7774 GCA_044354755.1 Schlesneria sp.
CAACAGTCGCATCGTCCACAATATGGACGAAGCTCATCAGGCGCTCGAAGTCATCGGCTTGCCGGTGATCATTCGTGCGAGCTTCACCCTGGGGGGAGTTGGCGGCGGGATTGCCTACAATCGCGATGAGTTCGAAGAAAAGGTGCGAAAAGGCCTGGAACTGTCACCCATCCACGAAGTCCTACTCGATGAAAGTATCATCGGCTGGAAAGAGTATGAGATGGAGGTGATGCGCGACAACGCGGACAACGTTGTCATTATTTGCGCCATCGAGAATTTTGATCCGATGGGGGTTCATACGGGCGATTCGATCACCGTTGCTCCAGCACAAACGCTGTCTGATAAGGAATATCAGCGAATGCGTGATGCCACAATCGCGGTGATGCGAGAAATCGGCGTCGAAACAGGTGGGTCTAATGTCCAGTTTGCCATTAATCCCGAAAACGGGCGGATGGTGGTCATTGAAATGAATCCGCGGGTGAGTCGTTCCAGTGCGCTCGCCTCGAAGGCAACCGGATTCCCAATCGCAAAAATTGCGGCCAAACTGGCGGTCGGCTATCGACTCGACGAAATCCAAAACGACATTACACGGGAAACACTCGCCTGTTTCGAACCAACCATCGATTATGTCGTCACGAAAATTCCTCGATGGACGTTCGAGAAATTTCCGGATGCGGATTCGGAACTCACGGTCCAAATGAAGTCTGTCGGCGAGACGATGGCGATCGGACGGACGTTTCAAGAGTCACTGCAGAAAGCGCTGCGCGGGCTTGAAATCGGTCACTTTGGACTCGGTGGCGGCAAGAAAGATACGTGGGGTACGGCGAAACAGCCGGAAATGGATCTGATCGAAAGCATGCTCGCCAAACCGAACGAGCAGCGAATTTTCTATATTCGCTATGCATTCAAAGCGGGAATGACGGTCGAGCAAGTTCACGAACTGACCAATATCGACCCCTGGTTCCTGAATCAGATTCGCGATCTGATTTGCGTTGAAGACGAAATCCGCCAGATCGATTCACTCGAACAAGTCCCGTTTGATCTGGTTCGCAAGGCAAAACGCCACGGATACTCGGACCAACAGCTCGCCTTCTGGTGGGATTCGACCGAGACGCAAGTCCGGGCGTATCGCAAGCAACTCGGCGTCGTGGCGACCTTCAAACAAGTCGATACTTGTGCTGCGGAATTCGAGGCCTACACCCCGTATTACTATTCCACGTACGAGACCGAGGACGAAACGCCCCCCAAGGGTGACAAAAAGCGAATCATTATTCTGGGGGGCGGCCCCAATCGTATCGGACAGGGGATTGAGTTTGACTACTGTTGTTGCCAAGCCTCGTTTGCCTTGCGTGAGTTGGGAATCGAAAGCATCATGATCAACTCGAATCCGGAAACGGTTTCGACGGACTATGACACTTCTGATCTGCTCTTTTTTGAACCCCTCACCACAGAAGATGTGCTGAATGTTTGCGACCGCATGCAGCCCGATGGCGTCATTGTGCAGTTTGGTGGACAAACGCCGCTGAATCTGGCGCGCGGCCTGGAAGCGGCCGGTGTGAAGATCATTGGCACCAGCCCGGATATGATTGATGCGGCCGAGGATCGTAAACGATTCCAGGGAATTCTGGAAAAACTCGGCTTGCGACAACCCCCGAATGGAATCGCTTTTGATGCCCATGGTGCACGCTTGATTGCCAATCAAATCGGTTATCCCGTACTGATCCGCCCCAGCTTTGTGCTGGGGGGCCGAGCCATGGAGATCTGCTACGACGAAGAGTCTGTCACGAAATACATGAACGAGGCGGTTAACGTTTCTCCGGATCGACCTGTTCTGGTGGATCAATTCCTGGAAGATGCCGTGGAAGTCGATGTGGACGCGATTTCCGATGGAACGCTGACACTGGTCGGCGGAGTCATGGAACATATCGAAGAGGCGGGAGTCCATTCGGGTGATTCGGCCAGTGTGCTGCCACCCTATTCGTTACCCGCTTCGGTCGTGCAAGAAATCAAACAGGCAACTTACGCACTGGCCCGCGAGTTGCAAGTCCGCGGATTGATGAACATCCAATTTGCTGTGAAGCGTGCTGGCGATGAGGTTCGATCAAAAAGCACGACTATGGCCGGAAGCCTCGCCGCAGCAAATCCACCAACTGGCGAGTTTCTGGTGTATATTCTTGAGGTGAATCCGCGCGCGAGTCGTACATCTCCCTTCGTCTCGAAGGCAACGAATGTTTCGCTGGCGAAAATTGCGGCCAAAATCATGGCGGGAGTTTCGCTGGCAGAGCAAGGGGTGACCAGCGAAGTTGTCCCTGCATTCACCTCGGTCAAAGAAAGCGTGTTCCCCTTCAATCGATTTCTGGGCGTCGACATCATTCTCGGCCCCGAGATGAAATCAACGGGCGAAGTGATGGGGATCTCGGATACCTTTCCGATTGCCTTTGCGAAAAGCCAGATTGCTGCCGGAAATAAGCTGCCACAATCCGGAACTGTATTCATCAGTTTGGCCGGGCGACACAAGCATGCCATCATTCCTCAGGTCAGACGCCTGCAGGAACTCGGCTTCAAAATCATGTGTACCAGCGGTACCGCACGCGTGTTTCGCGAGTACGGTTTGGTCGTTGAGACCGTGAAAAAATTGCAAGAGGGACGCCCCAATCTGCTCGATCACATGGCGAACAAAACGATCTCGCTGATTTTTAACACGCCGAGTGGTAAGGGAGCGAGAACCGATGAGGGACGCATTCGATCGGCGTCGGTCGTGAACCGCATTCCCTGCGTGACAACGCTGCCCGGATGTATTGCGGTCGTTCAGGCTCTGGAAGCGCTTCGAGAACATCCAACTCCCGAGGTCAAGGCGATTCAGGATTGGGCGAGCGAAGCCGCGAACGCAAAAAAATGAGCTGACTCAACAGGGGTTGGCCAAGGGTTGGCCAGGGATTGGGGATCGATGAAAAATTTTCCCAAAGAAACCAGGGAGGCGAAAGTTTTCCAGCTGGCAATTCCCCGATCAGTTTCGGGTAAGATCGTCAAATCGGCTGGCGAAGGAATCGGATTTTCTGCTTCGATTTTGGATGCGTCGATTGTTGACTCGCCCAAACCTGTCGATCGTGCCTTGCGCAGCAGTTTGTGAACCCTTACCTTATTTTTTCAGGGAAGTAACCCTCTTGCCCTGTGAAGAAGTCTGGGAGCAGTGTCGATTTTTCCTGGCAAAATCCGCTTTTCTGTTCGAATGGGAATGCGATCTGCTTCATCCGTTTTTCCGCATCGTTCTGTTGAGTTGATTTCCCCTGAA
Source organism: Schlesneria sp. (assembly GCA_044354755.1). GTDB lineage: Bacteria > Planctomycetota > Planctomycetia > Planctomycetales > Planctomycetaceae > Schlesneria. Next base: position 3,293 of record JBIKZJ010000318.1, read on the forward strand.
CTGGCTCTGCGATCATTCCATAGGGGATCATACGCGGGGCCATTCCCCAGGCTCATCTGATCAACAGAATGTGATGCTGCATGAGTTTCAAAACGGATGAGGGAGGTCCCATGCCGACGCGAGCCGAATCACCCGTCGGGGCCTTTGATGAGGCCCGACATCAATTATGCCATCGATTGGCGATTGTACTCCGGGAAGGTCAAACGGGTTTGCAAATCCGCTTTGTGCAGACCGGACAATCCGAGCCTCAGCTTTGGATCTATACTCTGCAGCAGCACAGCTGGACGAAACGGGACGATCTGGTGATCGCGGATGAATTGAGAAGCTCATTGCAGGAACTCTTGGAGGGGCTATTCCGGCAGGAGTTTGCTGACGAGTGGACCTGTCACCGGAGTGAGCACAGCGATCGTATTGAATTTGAATTGAAGTTCTCTCGTGACCGGATCACGCCACATCTGCATGGAGATTTGGAGTCGTATCTGATCGGTTGCCTGTCACATGCCCACCATGATTCAGGCCAGGATTCTCGTCGCAGGATGGGATTTCGAGGCCAAAGATAAGGAACAACGGATGCAGACAATCTCCCGAATTCTGTGTCCCACAGACTTCTCAGACTCGTCCGACAAGGCCACCGCGTACGCGTTGCAGCTTGCTCGCGAGGCGAATGCCGAGTTATTGCTATTCCACGCATTTGACTTGCCCGTCAATTGGACCGTCTCAGGACAGACCCATGCGCGTGATCCTCGGATCGAGCAAGAACTGGCGGGGATCTTGGCGGACGCACCCGATCAGGATCGAATCCAACGTCTGTTGCACGCAGGGGATCCTGCCGAATTGATCTGCTGGATGGCGCAAGATCAAAAAAGCGACCTGATCGTCATGGGAACACATGGCCGGACTGGCCTGAAGCATTTGCTGTTTGGCAGCGTTGCCGAGTATGTGTTGGCGCATGCGAGATGCCCCGTATTAACAATTCGTGACCGTGATTTGAACGAATTACCACTGGTTCGCCCATCGAACATGCCTGTGATGGCCCCTCGATTCATGTAATCATCCTGAGGTCACCTGTGATCACAGTTGGTCAGGGCCTCGCTTGGCATCAAGACGGATCCATGCGGAATTCATGCGAGCGGTGTTGATTTCGGTCCCGTTCTGAATGGTGGAAATGCCAGGAAGAGAATTCTCACGTTGAGGCACAAAGCCGCAGGAACGCAAGGCAGACGAGTTCCGTTCATGCCAGGATACCGATCCGAATTGACATTCAATACCGACGGCGTGAACCCGGCAGATCAATTGGCACTCGATGAGAGAATGTTTAATTGGTCAAGGCTTCAACCGACGGCATTCCTGTCACCGGTCCATTTTTTAAGTCCGATTTTAACACGTGCGACGTTCTCCAGAGATTCCTGGAAGGCTTGAATCACCTCCCGATTGGCGATGGCTTCCAGGTCAGGGAACTTTTTCAGGAGGGATTCGGGCAGTGAGCGGCTTTCCTCGGAAAAATCCTGTAAAAACTGCAGTACGGTCCACCGGTCGTGGACCTGTCCGAGGCGTTCTTGAATTTCCGCCAGATTCGTCCCAAGCAGCCGAAACTCCGGGCCATCGAGCGCTTTCTGGAACAGATCCAGTTCGTAACGTAACCGACGCCCCAGGATGCGTACGTCATGCAGTCGTTGGGGTTCGATCCCCATGAACTCGAATTCCGCGAAGAATCGCAGCGCGAGGGGGGCGATGCGTTGCGATAAAAATGTCGCCAACGTTGGCGGTTTCGCTTTTCCTCGCCAAATCACACGACGCGACAGCAATCGGATGTCCCTGTCAAAATCCCGCTTTAAAAGCCCGACGCAAGCTTTTTTGAGCGAATGCATGGCGGTGACGCGCTGATCACGGATGGTCACACTGAATTGTGTCATGATTTGCGACGGGATAAGTTCCGCAAAGGAAAGCAACGAAGGTAACAGCATATCCAAGTCACGAACTTTTCCCGCGTTCCTACGAATCGCCGCCAGTCGCTTCCCAATCCGATCAGCTTGATGTTGAGGCAGCCATTCCGAGAAGACTCGTAAGGCTCGATTCGCTCGACGTGTCTCCGTCCGCAATTCATGGACGAGTTCAATCTCTTCTCCCCCGTGGTTTGCAATCAGAATGACAAGTCGAGCGACTTGACCAAGATGTCTTCGGACCTGATGTTTTGCCGTCCGGTTGAGCATCAGTTCACATCCCCCATTTTCGCATCCGGGTCGTCTTAATTCCACTACGTAGTATACTGACTCTGGCCCTGAATCAATCAGTGAATCCCTGAATGGGGATTTGATGGAGATGAGTGAGGCAACGATTCGCACAAATTATTTTCCGCTGTTTTCGAACGGGAGCCTATTTTATCAGCGGTTGGCACAAAGCCTGCATTTCTTACCTGACTGATCCGACCGGAATGGGATTGGAATCAGAAACGGATCATCCCGACGTACTCGAAAGAGAGGCGGAATACACGAGTGAAGCCAGGCCGATTTTCTCAGACTGGTCTTCGTAAAATCGTGGCGAAAAGCGGATCTTTAATTTGATTTACTGCTTCGCAATCAAGAGTTTGTGTTACTAGACGAGAGAGTTCCATGTCTGATCGTCCCTCCTGGCTCAACGAGATCCGCAATCCAGGGATGTATCCCCATGCGGTGACTCAGATCCAATTAATCGAGACTCATATTTCGTGGGTCATCCTGACGGGTGACTGGGCATACAAATTGAAAAAACCCGTCAATTTCGGTTTTGTTGATTTCTCAACACTCGAGTTACGTCGCCTGGCATGTCTCGAAGAGATTCGGCTGAACCGGCGAACCGCTCCCCGGCTCTATGATGGCGTTGTCCTGCTCGCTGCAGAACCTGACGGGCCCCGATTTGACGGTGAGGGGCTCGCTTTAGAGTATGCCGTCCGCATGCGGGAATTTGCCCAGGAAGATCTGCTCGAACATTGCCTCGAGCGACACGAATTATCGATGAGTTTCATACATGAGCTTGCTCGTGCCGTCGCAGCCCTTCATCACCAGGCCGCAGTTGCCACACCCGACTCGGAATATGGTGACCCGGTATTAATCCGGGACAACGTGCTGAGTTGCCTGAGTCCCCTTCAATTTCCTACCGACCGATCGTTGCTTGCCTCGCAGAGGAATGACTGTCAGATATGGGTCCATTCCGAGTGGAATCGGTTATTCGAACATTTCGCGGCACGCCGGAAACAGGGTTGGGTTCGGGAATGCCATGGTGACCTTCATTTGGGTAATCTCGTTCGAATCGAGGGCAGGCCGGTCCTTTTCGATTGCCTGGAGTTCAATCCGACGTTGCGGTGGATTGATGTCATCAGTGACCTCGCATTTCTGCTGATGGATCTTTTCCATCTCGCCCAAGATTCCATGGCTTGGCAAGTGCTCAACGAATGGCTTGAGCAAACCGGGGATTTTGAAGGCCTGCATGTCCTGAAATTTTACCTCATCTATCGTGCACTGGTTCGAGCTAAGGTGGCAGCTCTTCGCGCCGGTCAGGCCGAGATTACCGCCCCAGAAGCGGAACGGCTACAGGGGCTGTTGGCAAATTATCTGCGTCTCGCCCAAAAAATGACACGTTCTTTCTCGCCTGCCATCATCGTGATGCATGGACTTTCTGGAAGTGGAAAAACCTTTTTGGCAAAACAACTTGCCGCATCACTGCCAGCCATTCAGATTCGGTCTGATGTCGAACGAAAGCGAATGCTGGGGAGCGAAGTCGCGGGTAGGGATTCCCCAGATCAGGACAGAAATCGATTGTATACGATGGAAGCAACGCGTCGGACCTACCTGCGATTAAACGAACTCGCCGAGACGGTTTTGACTGCGGGCTATCCTGTCATCATGGATGCCGCATTTCTCAGGCAAGCGGATCGGACCGAAGTCATGGCCATGGCCAATCGCTGTTCGGTTCCGTGCCTGATCGTCTCTTGCCACGCACCGGAATCCGTTCTACGCCAACGTGTGGTCCAGCGGCAGAAACAGGGCGCTGATGCCTCTGATGCGGATGCGAATGTGCTGACAGCTCAGTTGAATCGTGCCGAGCCACTGACCCTCGCAGAACGTGAGGTCACCGTCGAATTTGATACCACATCAGACCAATGCTCGGAGCTGCTCCAAACGCTGCTGGCTCGGCTCGGAACGACGCTCACTCCCGCTTGATGTAAGAAGAGCGATAACGAGGAATTTTTGGGTTCAACCCCAAACCCCGTGCGCGAGGTACAAATCCTTGACGCTGTAGCAAACAGGACGAGCAGCAAACAGGACGAGCAGCAAACAGGACGACTTCGGTCCCTGATCCGTTCCCTTTGACGGCCATGACGATCTGAATGCTCGGTCTCGACTGGCTTCGTAATCCCCTTCTCACAGCAGCGTTCAGGCAAATCCCTTGAATACCGCATTCGATTCGTGAATCACATCCTTTTCAAAAAATGCGAAGATTGTGAAC
>JBIKZJ010000319.1:0-7768 GCA_044354755.1 Schlesneria sp.
GGACGCTGCCGCTTGGGACAAATGGTTCCTATCGCATGGAACTCCTCCGAAGAAATATGGATCCAGTGATGGGATTGACGCAATTGATCGTCCGTCGTTCGGCGCAGGATCGTTCAACGCAGCGTCCGACAATGATATCAGCGTTGCACAATCCGCAACCCTTGCTCCTGCGTTGATCGTGATGTTGGCCAGAACAGTGATATGGGAGTTAATTGAGAATTATGTTGGAGGACGGATCCTCGGAATCGTCATCAACGCGGGTGGATCAGTCACGGTAAAGGTACTGAAGAATGGAAAAGAAAAACTCGTCAATCTCAGTGAAGAGCTGTCGAAAGAAGTCCGAAGCTTCGTGAAGACCGCCGCGAATAAAGGCGATGACCATGCCGTTCGAGCAGTCAAAAAACTCCAGGGCGTTGCTCTAAAAGATTATAAAAAACTATTAATTATTGCTCAAAAAAAATTCCCAAATCTTGCGGGGAATATACAAAATCATCACATCACGCCGCAGTATCTTGGTGGGCCTGCGAACGGACCGACGATACCGTTGGATGCGGCATATCATCAACTTATTACGAATGAGTTTCGTGCTTTGATTCCATATGGTGCGCCACGACCATCGCTAGCAAGATTGGCCGAAATTATGCAGCAGGTGTATTCCAAATTCCCCTTACCTACAACACATTAAGACAAATATGCTGGAAAAAATCGAGTTTAGAATCCCTGAGGGATACGCCAAGGAATTCCTTGATCCAACGGATGGTGTCTGCCTTGGTGGCAGTGTTCGTAAGGTGGAAGTTCAATTGGCGGCTCCGCTTTTTTCACGCATCGGTGATCTTGATCGTGCCTTTCAACGCCAAGGGAAGGCATTTTTCACGGCTTGGTTTCTTCGCCGCCGATACACGGCAAGCGAGTTACTGGCAGCCAATTGTTTACAATTGCTTGTCAAACGAGTTTTTGAACCGACAGGAGAGCAATGCGAAACGCTTTATGATGAGTCGAATGCTTGCCAATATTGCGGTTCAGGCGGACGGCAAGTGTCAGATCTCATTTTAGATACCCGAAGCCTGAGAAAATTAGGCAAGCTTAGTATCGCAAAGACCATCGGCGGGGAGATCGTAGTTTCAGAGACCTTCGTCGAAATATTTCAGACAAACAATTTTAAAGGCGCTGACTTTCGAAGAGTTAAGAAACGCAACGGCTCAACCATTGCGGAAAATGACTGGTATCAATTAGTCGTTGTGTCCACACCGTTGGCAATTACGGCACCTACTCGAGCGGGCGTCACTCCATTTGATGACGGATTCGAGCGCCGCCCAAATCAAGAGGAAATTCTTGAGCAACTGAGCGTCAAGGGTTCGTGGTGCGATAGACAAGGCGAGTACCGCTGCCCTCTCGGACATACCATTGGTCTAAACATGCTTTCTGAGCTGTCAGTGGAAGAAGTTGGATTTGACGGCTGCGACATTTCTCTGACAAAACAACTTGTGGGAGTGCGCCGGGGCCTTTTAAGACCAGAACCAATGTTGTTGATTTCCCATCGATTATGGGAAAGTCTTGCTCAGCGAAAACTCAACGGAATGAACTTTGAGGTCGTTCATCTCGTGCCGTCATGAATGCCGACGAGCCGATGACGGTAATGAAAAGGGAATGCAGCTCACTTTTCGAGTCATGACTGGAAACATTGGGAACGCAGCTTTAGCTTAAAAATGCGTTGCGAACTCGTTCAGTGTCTGGCTTCCCAGATTGTTTCGATCCACCAAAGAAGGAAAAACCGTGGGGACACTGGAGGTGGGAAGACCCAGGGGACACTAGAATAATTTTGGTTTGCCGAGTCAGTATCGCTAATGACGGCGGAGCGGGAGGGTGCAAAAGCATCTCAACGGGCAAAGAATCACAGGATTTTCGTGGTCGCGCTGCCGGGAAACGCATGAGAACGCGATCAAGTGGCAACAAGGCCAACGAAAAGCCCTGCCTCGTTGATTCTTTGACCAGCGAGGGGATCGTGAATTTGCCTCCGACCGATTTTCTCGAATCGATGCTACTCAGAAGATGGCAATAACTCGCGGATGCGGGGTCGCATGCGGTGAGGAAAGCCGGAAATTCGACTGCGTGTCGCTCGGATCGTTTGGGGATGACCGGCCACAGTGGCGAATAATTTGCCGAAATCCTGGACCAACTCGACCCAAGCGGTGGCAGTGGGAAGTTTGCCGCTCAATCGCTGAAAAAGGGACGGCGTCGACGGGGGAGTCGTTCCTCGCTTGCCGGGCGCCACCTGCCGAGCGGTCCAATCGAGTAACTCCAGATAATCCCCCTGTGATAGGGGAAGAAAACCCTTGTCGCTGCAACGAAACCGATTGGAACTGGCTTGCGGTCCCAATTGCTGATCATCCGCTGAGATCAACGCAATCGGTGACAAAAACCGATCTGCGGTGACTCGGGACTGCATGGGAATCGGCGACACCCCCTCAGCAGCCGCTTCGCGGCCAATCGCTGCCGGTATCACGGCTCTAACAGGATTGTCTGTGCATTCCTGTTTTGGTTGGCTGGTCGCTAAGGTCGCGGAGGTGGAATTGTCATTTGTTGGTGAAAATGACTGAATTCGCCGCTGCACCGAGGTGTAGTCGCTTTGTTCGAGAGTTTCCGCCATGGCCGCTCGGATGGGATTCAAGTCCACGTAAGCTGCACAGGCCAACAGAGCCGCCTCATCCAATAAACGGACTGCTCGAAAGCGACTTTGCCAGAATTTCCCCAGTTCATTGTCTTCCCGATTGGCCCGCACCGCGATGTATTGACACAACACCCGCATCCACCAACCGAGATCACTCAATCGCAATCGGAGGATTTCGAGTTTTCGCGGGTCATTCCGAATCGAATTGAGTTCAAACTCATTCGGTTCTGTTGGATTCCCCGCCGAATTCTTCCGCACCGGACAAATCAACAACCACCGCCGAGCGACCTCGGTATCATCCCAAGCCGACACAACATCCGGACGAGACCTCAGAATCAAGTGGAAATGATTCGACATGATGGCAAATCCAAGCAGGTCGATCCCGAACGCCCCGGCCAATCGCTGTAACTGATTTTCAATCATCACTTTGCGATGATCGTAATTCTTGCCACTGACGGGATCGTCACCCAGCAGATAACAGCGACGAACCACGCGATTCATCACATGTACAACCGCAACTTCAGCAGGCGCAAACACTTCCGCTCGAGCCATCCTCGCCATCATTCCGCTCCAAATCAAATGTGATCAAAACCGGAGACGGAGACAATTTGAGCAAAATCGCAACATATTTTCAAGCCAGCTCAGTGTCCCCATGGTCCTGGCCGGCAACGACGAACCACGCGATTCATCACATGCACAACCGCAACTTCATCAGGCGCAAACACTTCCGCTCGAGCCATCCTCGCCATCATTCCGCTCCAAATCAAAACAGATCAAAACCTGTGATTCGGACAATTTGAACAAATTCGCAACGCAATTTCAAGTTAGCTCAGTGTCCCCACGGTTTTCGGCGTCGTGCTTCACTCGCAATTCCCGCCGGACGTGTATCTCGAAGGCGGAACGACACGCCAGACAATGCTGTCGCGGGAACACCAGGGACCGCGTGCCGTCCTGAACGCCTTGGAACGCCTGTCGGGTGGATACGGCTCTGATTGCGACAGGGTCCGTCAAGACCTCGCCATCGCCGAGGCCCAGCTTCGCGACTATCAAGCCCGCCTTGGCAAGCCATTCCTACACGACAGCTACCTGTCCGATCTGACCGCCTTGCGTGACCAGCTCAAGACCGGCCTTTCCGGCACTGCCCGTGAGCCAGGGAAAGAGAATGTGCCAAGCACTTCCGAACTCGCCAATCGCATCAAATCGCTCAAGGCCGCACACACCATCGAGGCCACGCCACAGCGCGTCCGGCAGAAGCATTCCTCCGCCGAGGAACCCGTCACCGCCCGCATCCGCCGCCGTGCGGAGTCGCTTCCTGCCTCAGCCCCACCGATTGAGTCCGATGCCGCATCATGGGAAGGTGCAGCCCTGCCGCCGTCACCGACCCAGAATTCATCCGCCAAGCCACAGTTGACGTTCCAGGAACGCATCGCGATGGAGCGGCAAGGCAAGGACCGCAAGCCAAGCCTCTCTTGAGTCCGCGTCGCGGAATTCCTGTGTGAATATCCACCTGTCCCAGAAAGACATCCGAGGACAGGACCAGAGGCCCAAGTTCCCGCCACCAGCCCCCCACCCCCTTCCATCTTTTCTGTTCCGGTTTGCCGAGTAGGTGCAAGCCATTTCGCTGTAAAGTATTCGGGGGTATGGACAACCGACCCTTGACAAGTCTATCACGGCGCGTTAGACGTAACGCTTCGGAGAGGAAACTATGCGTTACGAGCGGTCCCTGGCAATCGCGAGCCGTCACGACAGGCTGATCGAGTTGATCCGCTCTGGCGAGTTCTCGTCGCCTGACCTAGCCCAGAAGTCGGATGTGTCGGAGCAGACCATTTACCGGGACATCGACTTCCTCAAGCAACGCGGCTATTCCATCCGATCCGAAAAGCACGTCGATGGTTGGGCGTACCACCTTAGTGCCGAACCCGCAATAGTTTCAAACGGGAAGAGGTCATCACCCAAATGACGACCACAACCCAAAAAGACTGGAAGAAGGATTTCGGAATCGACGGGAGGCAGCCGCCCAGTCTTTTCACCAGCAAAAACGAGATCACCCCCTCAACCCCACAGGCCCACCTGCTGCGTCGAGCGTTCGACGTACTGAAGGTCGATGGCATTCTCTGCGTTGGCCACTCGCCGTTGGCGTATTTCAAACTCGTCAGGCGGATCACGCCCGAAATCGTATTCAGCCTGCACCAGCAGTTCTGGAACCACAGCGGGGCGTCACTGCTCGTTTTGGTAACGGACGACAGCGTCCACGTCTACTCCGGCCTAACCAGACCCGTGCCTGCATCGAACACCGGAGACGACCCTCCGAGTCTGGTTGTGAACCTCGAACGAATTGCCGAGGGCCTCAAGGAGTTCGTCGTCTCTGTCGAGTCAGGTGAGTTTTTCCACACTCATCAACGATCATTCGATCCGACCCAGCGGGTAGACCGCGACCTGCTCGACAACCTCCAGAACACCCGCACCAAGCTGGATGGCGCGGCACGGAAACTCATCCCCACCGATGTCCTCGATGCGCTGCTCTGTCGGCTCGTGTTCACTTGCTACCTATTCGACCGCAAAGTTATCGGTGAGAGCTACTTGACCGACCTTGGCATTCGTGGGGTGACCGATCTGCGGAGCTTGCTCAACATTTCCTCGCGTGCAAAGGCGAAGGAGGCCCTATACAAACTGTTTGAGCAGCTAAGGCAAGACTTCAACGGTGACTTGTTCAGCAACGATTTGGCCGCCGAAAAGAAGTTGATCCAGGACGAACATATCGCGACCTTGAACGCCTTCTTTCAAGGGACCAACGTCGTCACCGGCCAAGGATCGCTGTTTTGGCCCTACGACTTTGAGTTTATTCCAATTGAAACGATCAGCGCCATCTATGAGCGATTCCTGAAGGCTACCGACGAACAGAAGGGGGCATTTTATACACCTCGCTTTCTGGCTGAGGTTGTTCTCGACACTGCATTGGATGGGACTTATCCGCTGATCGGGAAGCGGTTCTTCGACCCAGCATGCGGGTCCGGCATCTTTTTAGTGGGGCTGTTCAATCGCATCGCTGAAGAATGGAAGCAAGCGAACCCCAACGCGCGCAACGACCGCAAAGCAACTGAGTTGATGCGACTTCTCCAGGAGAGCCTCTTCGGAGTAGACATCAGCCGGACAGCATGTCGTATCACTGCCTTTAGTCTGTATCTTGCCTACCTGGATCAGCTTTCGCCACCGGACATCCAAGCACTTCAAGAGAAAGGGAAAGCACTGCCACAATTGGTGGCAAACAACGATAAGTCGTCCCCCACTTCTCAAATAGGAATTATTCGTTGTGCTGACTTCTTTGCAGATGATCTAAAGCTCCCGACAGACGTGTCACTCGTCGTCGGAAACCCTCCTTGGGGCAGCATCGCTACCAGTAATACTCCCGCAGGAAAGTGGTGCTCTTCTCACTCGCGACCAATTCCAGACAAACAGATCGCCGCTGCATTCGCTTGGAAGGCGGCGGAGCATATTTCAGCAGGTGGCAAGGTTTGTTTTTTGCTGCCTCATGGTGTTCTCTTTAATCACAGTACACAGGCAATCCTTTTCCAAACTGCTTGGGTGAAAGCGCATGAGATTGAGCGAGTCATTAACCTGGCCGATCTACGTTTCCTGCTCTTTGAGAGAGCTATCCATCCGGCCATAGTCGTGAGCTACCGACAGCACGCGCCAAGCGGTGCTTCCCACATAATTGAGTATTGGACGCCCAAGGCTGACTGGACGGTTACGCAAGCAGAAATCATTACCGTTGCACCACAAGACCGGACAGGCATTACGATTGGGGACCTGGTGAAGGATCTGGCATCCCCCGACGCTCCACAGATTTGGAAAAATCGCCATTGGGCGACTCCCCGAGATTGGAGACTGATCCACCGACTGATGACACTCCAGCGGCTCCGAGATGTTGTTAGTCAACCCCGTGAAGGTGCATCGCCAAAACGGTGGCTCATGGCGGAGGGATTCCAGCCTTTTGGGAAAAATGACCCGGAGGAGTCTCGAAAGCAACTCACCTTGCCGAACCGTCGGTTCATTCCGGCTCGGTCGCAGGCTCTTGATCTATTCCTCCTGCCGGATGATTGCGAGATTCTGCCTTCTGCAAACATTGAGGCAAGAAGACTTCATGGCAGCCCAAGCATCTTCAAAGCTCCTCATGTTCTCGTGGCGAAGGGATTTACGAGTATCGCCTTTGTGGATTTCGATGTGTCGTTCAGACACGCCCTTCGTGGCATTAGCGGGCCAAAGGCGGACAGTGATTTGCTTGCATTTCTCGCCGCATACCTGCGGAGTTCACTGGCACGGTACTTCCTGTTTCACACGTCGTCAAACTGGGGAATCTATCGGCCAGAAGTGCATGTTGACGAAGTACTCCGAGTTCCGTTTATCCTCCCGGAGCAGCACGCTAACCCGGCGCGTAGCCTGGAAATCGTCCGTGAAGTCGCCCAGAAGATTTCCGAATGCGCCACGGCAACAAAGGCAAACTTCCTTGATCGCGCCAATCAGCTTCAGAACGCGAGCCGTGCGATAGAGCCGTTAATCAACGAATACTTCGATGTTCTCCCTATGGAGGCTGCTTTAATCAATGACACTCTCAGAGTAATCGAGCCGAGTATTCAACCGACACAAGCCGGGATGCCAGTTGAGACTGTGAAACCTGCGTCTGACGTGCAGTGCAGTGCATACCTTGATCGTGTCCGGTCAATGCTAAATGTGTGGGGCAAGCGTAGCGGCTCGATTGTTCGTGGTCAGGTATTGCGTTCGGAATCTCTTGGCATTGGGATCGTTGTTCTCGAAAAGGTCGATAAAGTCAATCGCACGGAATCGGTGAACGAGAGTGAACACGAATTGATTCTCCTTCTGGATAAAGTCCGCAAAGCTATTCCGAAGAAATATGCTACCCTCGACGTTGTTCGTGGAGTGATGGTATTCGATAGAAACCGCCTGTTCATGGTCAAGCCTATCGGGCAGCGGTTCTGGACTGAGACCGCCGCGATGAACGATGCCGACGAAATCGCTGGAACGATTCTTATGCGCCCTCCTGCTACGACACTCCGTGGTGTTGTGAGTCGTGAATGGTCCGTC
>JBIKZJ010000320.1:0-7757 GCA_044354755.1 Schlesneria sp.
GAGGCGATTGGCACTGAAGAGGTTTCTCAGGCTGTTTTTACGATTGTCGTGCCGCCCCATGTGACTGCAGACCGGTTTTTGTCACCGATTGCACTGATCTCAGCGAATGAAGACCGACTGCAACCGCAAGCCAGTTCTCAGCGGTTTCGTTGCAGCGACAAGGGTTTTCTGGCCATGTCACAGGGGGATTATCTGGAGTTACTCGATTGGACCGCCCGGCAGGTGGCTCCCGGCAAGCGAGGAACGACTCCGCCGTCGACGCCGCCCCTATTCCAGCGATTGAGCGGCAAACTTCCCACTGCCACCGCTTGGGTCGAGTTGGTGCAGGATTTCGGCAAATTATTCGCCACTGTGGCCGGTCATCCCCAAACGATCCGTGCGACCCGCAGTCGAATTTCCGGCTTTCCTCATCGCATGCGTCCCCGGATCCGCCAGTTGTTGCCTACTTCTGAGTAGCAACGATTCGAGAAAACCGGACAAAGGCAAATTGAAGATCCCCTCGGTGGTCAAAAAATCAACGAGTCAAGAGTTCTCGTCGGCCTCGTGGCGACTTGATCGCGTTCTCTTGTGTTTTTCCGACAGCAAGAGTACGAAAATCGTTTGATTTCTCGCCTTTTGAGATGCTTTTGCCCCCCTCCCGCTCCGCTGTCATTAACGTTACTGACTCAGCAAACCCAAATTATTTTAGTGTCCCCTCAGTTAGTTTCACGCAGGCTGGGACGAAGCTGTTTTGGATCGACTTTGGTTTGGTTTTATAGGGGTCTAACGTACAATTGTCCTAGCCCGATAGAAACAATCCTCTTCACCAAAATGACCTCTGAATTTGCTGGGCATCACTTTGTAAAGCTTTTTATTGCGCGGATCTTCGTGATTCGAAGATCTTCGAATCAGCCCAAACTTAGGGATCTTAACGTTGGGCAAGGTTCCAAGGCTCCCGATACGGTCGCGAGAGCTGATTGTTTGCGTCCGCATCACCTTCAAATCGTTCTGTCAGTGGATTCCAATTCAGGCGACGACCGAGTTCGATGGAAATGTTCGCCAAGTGGCACAGCGTTGCACTGCGATGACCGGTTTCGACATCACTGATCGGAAGTTCGCGAGATTTCACGCAATCAAGAAAGTTTTGGTCGTGGTTGTTGCTGACTGCGACGGACGAAACATGCACGTTCGACAGGGTTGCTAGCAATTCAGCAGGTTCTGTTTTCAAAGCATCTCGGTCGACAAGCAACTTGGCATTCTCGAAAACAAACGTTAGCCCGAGCGGAATGTCAGGCTGCAGTTGTCCGACTACAACGTTGACCCCGTTAGCAAACTGCATAGTTGCTCGACACGAAGAACAAACATCGTACAGCCCGTCTCCCTCGAATTTTCCTCGCCCTTCCACCGTCAATGGGCCGGACTGATCTGCGTCCAGCGCCCACAGTGCAACGTCAAGATGATGTGCGCCCCAATTGGTGATCTGACCACCAGCATAGTCTCGGAAATAACGGAAGTTGTAGTGGGTGCGGTTTTGGTTATAGGGGCGCCATGGCGCTGGGCCGAGCCAAAACTCGTAGTCAAGTTCCGCTGGCGGGGCAGAATCCGGTACTTTGGTCCCTCGGAACCGGACGTTTGGTACACCGACCAAAATCTCTTTGAGCGATCCCATCGTGCCCGATCGCACGATCTCGACAGCTTTGCGAAACAAAGGATCGGAACGTTGTTGAGTCCCCGTTTGAACGATTCTTTGATGTTTTCGAGCGACAGTGACCATGCGACGACCTTCGGCGATCGTCAACGAGAGTGGTTTCTCGCAGTAGACATCCTTTCCTGACTCAATCGCGTGAATCGTCGCCATTGCATGCCAATGATCCGGGGTCGCGACGATGACGACATCCACATCGCTGCGATCGAGCAGCCGCCGGTAGTCAGAAACCGCGTCGACGGTGCGGCCAGCGTCATGACAAAGCTTGACTGCGTCTGCCAGATGCGATTGGTCAACGTCGCAGACAATCGCCGCATTCCGAAGATGCCCTTGCAATAGGCTACATCCCCGACCACCGGTTCCGATATGTCCAGTCACGATCCGCTCATTGGCGCCGAATGCAGAGGCTGGGACAAAATAGGGTGACACTCCCCAAGTGGCGACCCCCGCCGAGGCCGCTTTGAGAAATGTCCGACGTGCAACTTTCTTCACCGGTTGAGACAAGTCGGACAGCGTTTTTCGATGTTCACTCATGAATTCACCCCAGTATCTCGAAGAGATCTCATTTGTCGGTGATATCGAATGTTTGTGTATTTGGCCCCGCCTGAGTGACCTCAGCAGTCAATCCTGAGGTTTCCGGTCGAGATAATTTCGCTGGCAGAAGTTGCTTCGCAACTTTCGCGATGGCTGGTTCATCGGGCGTATCGTAACTTGTCTTCTTTTCGACGTACTCGGTTTTCGAAATTGCGACCTTGTGCAATCCAGCAACCGCGCCATCATTATGATCGAAAGTCGTCAGAACGAACTTGCCCTCGATGTCCGTCCGCCCTTGTGCCGAAAGCTTTCCATCGGGAGAGTGATACACTACCAACGCATTTTCGAGAGGTTTTCCGGCTTGCGTTACAATCCCCGAGGCCCGGAAAACAGACGGACGCTGCTTTTGCCACTTGTCTTGCGAAGCAGAACAACCGACTTGCGAAACGATCGCAAAGCAAATAATCAACCAGCTAACAATTGTCGTCTGTGACTTGATTCGGCGAACAATCAATTCCATCGGATAAAATTCCTTAACGCTCAAGGGCGATGAAAGCCGTCGCCCTTGAGTCGACGAATTGTTAAGACCAGCGTAACGCAAGTTGTTGTAAGCAACTTAAAAATCACTGAAGACTTCCGAGCCGCTCTTCGTGCCCAACGCACCCCAAATCCCGTAAGGACTTTCGCCAATCACGACTTCGATGGCAGCTTGATTCCCTGCATGAATGTTCTCGCTGATGAATCTGACTGATCCATCGGCCATTAAAGCATGAACCCCGCCCACGTGACGACTTGAGGCAGTGTGCATCCCGCCCGCCCAGTGCGTTGCAGCTTCGAGGCAACTCGGACCGTTCGGAGGAATCATCGTGTTGAAGCGGCTGAACAAGCTTGCTCCATCATTCCACCGGCCTCCCTGGATGCCGTTGTCTCCATTGACCGGAACCGTGTAGTTGCCGTTGACGAAGAGAGATCGGCAGTTGGCTGGTGTGTCGGTCGGAGCACCACCGTTGTTTGCAATCCGCCCGAGGTCTGTTTCTCCCCGAGGCGTCACGTGCTCGGACATCGCAATCGTGTTGCTGGTACCATCAATGATATCACTCATTGACGTTCTCGATTGCTGGCCAAACAAGCCACGCGGATCGCGACAATTCCGACCGTCGCTCAGTTCGTCCACCGAGCACATCAATCGGCTACTGTCACCACTGCAAAACATGTAGTTCGCCATCGCCTGGTTATTCGTATCAGACGTTCGTCGGTTTGAATCCGATGGACACAGCAATGCTGTAATTTGAATCGTCCAGTAAGGATTCCCACTCCAAGGTGCTGATTGAGCGGCTTCGTACTGGGCCGAGAGAGCTGCCTGGTCGTAGTACGGAAGGAGTGGAACGAAGGCGCTGACGCGACTTCGCGAAGTCGTCGCTGTGGGACACGCACTCGACGATCGGCATCCAGAACCGTTGGTCCCCCCAGGGAACACCAGAAACACGTCATGGTAGTTATGCAGCGCCAATCCGAACTGTTTCAAATTGTTCTTGCATTGTGTCCGCCGAGCGGCTTCTCGTGCTTGCTGCACGGCCGGCAAAAGTAAGGCAATCAAGACCGCGATGATGGCAATCACCACCAGCAGCTCAATCAGTGTAAACCCTCGAGGCAACTTGCGTCTCCGACCCGAAGACAGACGATTCGATGAAATCACTGGCCACTTCCTTTTAGATGACTAGACACCACGACCGCCCGTCGGCTCCGCGACAATGAGAGCAGGGACCCCCGTAACACTATGATTATTCTTTTTAGTCATCGAACATTTGGGAAATATGTGCAAAATGTTAACTTTTCGTTAACTTTATGGCATTGGTCGACCGCTACGGCGTTTGACTACGCGATGTTCGGCCTTCTGTTGCCTGAATGATTTCCCCATGAGAAAACAAAAAGTGGACGCAGAACAAAAAGAGACGCAGTTCATTTGTGTTCCCTGCGAGGGTCGGGAGGATTTTTTCTGGGTCGCCCCCTTGAGCGTAGCGTATGCCCGAGATGCAGTCGCACTGCGGATTGTGTGATCCATGAATCGGTTCCCGGGGGGATTCCTCGCTTGACACTCGCTCGAATCGCGTCGACTTCCGACTCTGACTGGACCTGATTGACATCGTCCCGCCAACGCATCGGACGGGGAATCGGCCAGTCGCTCAGGATGGACCGGGATTGTGCATCTCCCCTCTCCCTTCGCCACGCGCTACCGAATTTCCAGTCGTCCGTTCGTTTGCAAAGTTCGGCCCTGACGGGATTCCGTTCGACGTACCGCAGAACCGCATCAAGATGATCGTCTTCTTCGACGGGAAACGCCTTAAATCGACCTTGGTAAAGATGTTCGGTCCCTTCCGTGTGGTCGTGAGCATGCCAACGCATGACATGGGTGTGTGTTAACCATCGAAAAAAGTCCGAGCGCTGATTGTCATTCGCTGGGGGAACCACAAAATGCCAGTGGCTGGGCATCAAACAGTAGCACAAAAGTGGCAAAGGAAATTGGGCGTGAGTTTCGAGGAGTACCCGTTCAAACGCCTCGTATTCCTCAAGTTTTTCAAACAACGGCAGTCGTCCCACGGCTCGGTTGAGCACATGAAAACAAGTTCCGCCAGGACATTTACGGGGGCGACGAGGCAGACGATGAGGATAACGATATTTTCGCGAGATGTTAACTTAATGAGCTGCGTCCCCTTTTCCTTTCCTTTCTGAATTGTTCAGTTGACATTGCTCTCACAAAAACCCGCACCACCACCGCTCCGTTGCCTCCCATGGTTAGGTCATTCGGTCATTCTTCGTCTTCGAACAAGCATCGCTGCTATGGATGACGCGAATAATAATATCCCAGAACTCGGTTCCGGCACAGCAGTTAGTGAAACCGAGTCCAATACGGCACCGTGACCATCAACTGCCGGCGTGATCGAACGGAAGGTCAGTTTATCATTTCCTAAGACTAAGTTTCCACTGATCGTCAATGAGTGCGCGTCCCAGGTAAAGCTATTCCATGATTCGCCGGAGGCCAAGGAATGTTGATAAATCCCCAAAGAGCTGTCGTTCCAAAGCACTTCCATTTGACGAGGCTCTGTCCGATTCAAGAAATAATTTCCGCCGAGCGCGAAGGATAGATCGTAGGTTTGTCCGATTGTCGAGGCGACGATCTGGGAAATTGACCCGCTTAATGTTCGTGGTTGTAGCGTTCCACCGGGACTGAAAGAACCCTCAAGGTCTAAAGAACGCTGGCCTTCAAAATGATTCCAAGCACCAGCCGCGGTCAAGTCAACACTGAAGTCTTGAGGATTTGAGCCGACAACGATATCGACAATCCAACTAGGAAGAGAACCGCCACCAATCACTTGCCCCTGTTTTAAAGTGCCCGAACTCCCCAATTCAAATCCGCCGTTTACGATTATATCAGCGCGTGCGCTCGAAACACATAAAATCAAGGCAAAAAATAAAACTATGCTTGACTGATAGAGTCGATTCATAATTGAAATCTCCAAATGGATTCTTGAGTTAACGTTAAAGCTGACTTGGACGCGAATAAGAAGGAACAGTCGATGAGCGAGTCAAACCCGGAAGGCCAAACACCTGCGTCTCAACTCGAGTGTCTTGTTCGGTCTTGATTGTATCGCTATTTTCAATTTTGTTCGACTGGAAAATCCTTCCATCCTCATTCGTGCGATTCGTTTAATTCTTGGTCACCGTGCTTCATTCTTGTGGAAAACAAAGAGTGTGACCACGAATCAAACGAATCGCACGAATGAGGATGGAATGCGAGAATGAATGCAATTGAATGAGTTGCGTCCCCTTTTCCTTTCCCCTAGCGTTAAATCAAGCACGAAACCGGATAAACGCATCTCCGAGTTTCACTCAGTCTGCATCGCTCGAGGATTCGTCGCGAGCAAATGATTCAAGGAAACCGCATTTGGTGCAACGAAAAGTTTGAACTCGGATGCCGATTGACTTACGCGATTTGCGTTCTGCCAATCGGGAAAATGCCGCTCTCAGTCTCGCCATGTATCGCTCAAGGTTCAGATCAACTTTCGGTTCCGTCCAGTCGCCGGGAACCCAATAACTGGGCAAATACGAGATCACGTTACCGTCCAGTATTAGACCATGCTCCATAGCATTGGAGCACTTCGGGCATTGATGATTGGAGTCGATCGTATTTCTCCTTATAACTTCATGGGCGAACGTTAGAGTTCAGAAGAATGCGGTAATTTCGACACTGAAAGACAGATCCGGGCTCACCCGCATTCTGCTGCAACGACTTGTTGCACTTGTCCGACTTGCCGGTGTGAGCGTTTCTTCCTGTGGGGGTTGATTCATCGAGATGCTGCATTTCTGAGGAACAAGTTCGGGGTTCGAGGATAATGGTCGTGTCCCGGCAAAAAACCATAGTATTACACAACGGGTAGCGTTCCGGTTCAAGTGGGAAAACGGCCGCGAGCGATTTTTTGTCACATTTTGTTGCGGAATGGCTCGTCGTCGAGGCGAGGAGTTGTCGCTGGATTTCCACACGCTTCTTCGCACAGGAATTGGCGTAGAGTCCGCTGCGCCGAATCATCCGAAGGCCTCGGGGCGGAATGTGTTCGAACCAGCGTGAGAGAAACTCATCGGGAGTGAGTCTCATCGAAATCATGGGGACACAGAAGTGAATGCTGCGCTTCATTGGGAGAAAAAAAGGGAAAATTCCAATAAATGAGGATTTGCTGCCATAGAGTGACTTTTTGGGTCGATCGACGAAAGCGATTCTGGACGCCTTTGATTTCTCCGCCGGCTCGGGGCGCGACAGTTTTGAAAGTTCCTTCCAAACGTTTGGATGTTTGGTCTCGCGGCACGGTCGTTTGTTTGTAAAATCATTTAATCGTGAGCGTACAAAGGGGGAGAGGCTGCGCCGACGGAGCCAGTCCCCGTTCTTCACGGCGCGCGCCGGACGTTGTGTGAATCTGATGTGGATGTGGGAATATCGCAGGTGATTTCGATGTTTGAGAACCGGTCTGTTGTTAAAAAAAAATCTCGGAGGGGTTGGCCACGGACTGGCCAATTGGCCAACCCGTGGCCAATCCCTTGGCCAGTCCCATGTCTTTGAATCATTTGGGTTTAGGAGTTTTTTGGCAGGACTGGCACGGCTGGTCAAAGTGGCGCTGCTTCAGAGTCCTCACAGAAGCAGTGCTCTTCGTCTTTCTCGTTTCTTCCGGCGACGCCATATCGACAGGCCGTTTTTTTGAGTGGTGATTTACGATTTCACCGAGCGGATTGGAGTGAATCCCCTCGACCCGGTACTCGGGGGAGAAGATTAGGATTAGGGTTAGGGTGAGGGTGCTTTTTCCCGCTGCAGTCAAACATAAACCTATCGTCGAATACTCGTCGATTCACAGAAAATCAATCGCGAAATGATCGCGGGTGATCTGGACGTTTGAAGAGCCCCTTACCCTCACGCAGAGCCCCTTACCCTCACGCAGAGCCCCTGACCCTCACGCAGAGCCCCTGACCCTCACGCAGAGCCCCTCACCCTCAC
>JBIKZJ010000029.1:0-25879 GCA_044354755.1 Schlesneria sp.
AAGGAAAAGGCCTGACAATCTCCCGACTGAAAAATCTCCCGACTGAAAAATCTCCCGACTGAAGCATCTCGCTACGAAGTGAACAATCGCCCTACGGGGTGAAATCGCTTTGAGAGTCGACGGAAAGGCAGAATTGGGCGATCAACTCGGCCGCCGCGTTAACATCATCCAGCGAGACGATTTCGACCGGACTGTGCATGTATCGGTTGGGAATACAAACCAGTCCTGTGGCAACCCCACCCCGAGTCAATTGCAATTGGGCCGCGTCGTTGCTGGCTGCTGTTGCCAGCCCGTTCACCTGAATCGGCAGTTCCAGCCCGGCCGCCTTGGAAACAAGACGATCAAAGACGATCGGATTCACATTCGGGCCACGATAAAGCACTGGCCCGCGTCCCAGCTTGATGCGGCCATATTGGTTCTCGTCGATCGTCGGGCAGTCCGTGGCGTGGGTGACATCGACCACGATTCCCAATTGCGGATCAATCTGATGAGCACTGGTTTGAACGCCGCGCAGGCCAATTTCTTCCTGAACCGTCGAGACCGCAAACACAGCTGCGGTGGGTTTCTGCCGACTGATTCGTTCTGCCGCCGAGATCACGGTCCAGGCCCCCACTTTATTGTCCATCCCAGGGGCTGCAGCGAGTCCATTCCGGAGTTCGCGATATCCTAACTGGACCGTGATGGGGTCACCAATGGCGACGAGGCCTCGAGCCTCTTCTCCATCTTTCACCGCGATATCGACCCAGAGGCTCTTGATTTCCGGTACCACTTTTCGATCTTCCGGCGATTGCAGATGGATCGGTTTTCTGGCGATCACCCCGGCAACAGGGCCATTTTTGGTCCAGACCTGAACATCTTGCCCAATGAGCACCTGCGGGTCCCAGCCACCAATCGCATGGACCCACAAAAAACCCTTGTCATCAATATGCTTGACCAGCAATCCAATTTGATCACAGTGGCCAGCAAGCATAATGCGGGGGAATCCGAGTGGATTGACGGCAACAATCACATTCCCATGCCAGTCAGTCCGTACATCGCTGGCGAAGCAACTGGCGTACGCACGGACCACATCCTGAACCGGGCGCTCATACCCAGACGGACTCGGGGCGTGCAGCAAATCCTTCAAAAACTGAAGCTCAGTGGTATTCATGCGAATGATTTCTTGTGAAAAACGGGGAATTGTCCCGGAATTCTTTTGACGGTTTCCGCGGCAGTGACTAGTCTAAATGGTGCATAATTGGACCACTGGGATTCTAGCATCAATCATCACCGCTTGTCATGAGTCAATTGAGACAAGGATTTGACTCAGAGCAAGTGGTCGACTCAGAGCAGGTGGTTGACGCGAGCGGGTGGTTGACGATGCCACAAATCCTTGCAGGCGACCAGTCGCTGCAGGCGAACGCTGTCCCGAGAACGGGAAGTCGAAGAGAAATTGACCGGAGCGCGGTTGTTGACATCACGGAGGATTTCAGCATGGACTTTGCTTATGATTCGCGACCACTTTCCGTGGTCGAGTTGATTGATCAGATTGAACAAGCCATTCGAGCAAAAACGGGCAGTCGGATTCAGGCTCTGCAAATTGAGATTGCCGACCGCTTGATTATTGTTTCGGGGCGGACCTCGACCTATTACAACAAACAGCTTGCGACCCAAGCGATTCGAGAAACCGCTGATCAAATGCGGGTTCAGAATGAAGTCGAAGTGGATGGTCAACGGTCGGTTTTTTTCCCACGCGAGCATCAGTGATTGTTCGGCCCGCTGCGAGTTTTCTCCGATTTTTTTCGGATCAACCGCGAACCCCCTCGTCACCCGTAGGGTTCGCCCGATCGTTAATCGACTCAGACTTCGGGACGAGGTTTTGCAGCGATCCCTGCGACTCGGTTGAGAAACGTCTCGTATTCTACGAACATGGGTGAAAATTCCCTCATCCGACAGGAGGGATGGTTATTACGCGCGAGATCGCGTTTTTCAGTCCACCATGAATTCTTCTACGAACAGACCTCACTATGGTTGTCGAACGACTCAGCAAAACTTGGTTCAATCTCGTTCATGGACGGAATATCGTCTACAACCAGTGCTGGGAAGACCCGCGCCTTGACCGCGTTGCACTCGAACTCACGCCGCAGGATCGCGTTGTGGTCATCACCTCGGCGGGCTGCAACGCCTTGGAT
This sequence comes from Schlesneria sp., assembly GCA_044354755.1. Lineage (GTDB taxonomy): Bacteria > Planctomycetota > Planctomycetia > Planctomycetales > Planctomycetaceae > Schlesneria. The sequence goes on from JBIKZJ010000029.1 coordinate 2,172, forward strand.
TATGCACTGGCAGGAGCGGGCCATGTGCATGCGGTCGATATGAATCCCAAGCAAAACCACTTGCTGGACCTCAAGCTAGCAGGATTAAAGCACCTGGATTACGAGACATTCTGGAAGCTATTTGGCAAGGGTTGTCTTCCCGAGTGGAGTTCCGCGTATATCCACCAACTTCGGCCGCATCTGACGGAAGAGGCACGTCGTTTCTGGGATCGCAAGGGATCCTTGTTCAGAAAGGGCCGCCGCAAATCCTTCTATTTCCGCTGTACCAGCGGAACGTTTGCCTGGTTCGTGAATTATTACGTCGATCGCGTAGCAAAAATGCGAGATGCCGTGAATGCACTGCTCGCCGCCGAAAATGTAGAACAGCAGAAAAGTCTGTTCGAGCAATATGACCTCGCCCAAAAACTTTGGCGCCCGATGATCAAGTTTGCAATGCGTCGCGACGTCACGCTCTCGCTGCTAGGGGTTCCTCGGGCACAGCGAAAGCAGATCGACGAGGGCTATCCAGGGGGAATCCTGCAATTTGTCGTCGACCGCGTAGAAGCCGTCTTTACCAAAATTCCCCTTAAGGAAAATTATGCCTGGAGGGTCTATTTGACCGGTGAGTATTCGCCGGAAGCCTGTCCTGAATATTTGAAACGAGAAAATTTTGAACGATTGAAACAGGGTGTTGCGGACCAGGTCACGACGCACACGAACACGGTGCAAGGGTTTCTTGAACAACAGGACCAACCGGTCACAAGATTGGTTCTGCTGGACCACATGGACTGGTTGTCACGCGATCCCGCCAAAAAAATTCTGACGGCGGAATGGCAAGCGATTCTTGATAAAACCTCGCCGAACGCGCGTGTTCTCTGGCGAAGTGCCGGGCTGGATGGAACGTTTATCAACCCGATTGAAGTCGTGGTGAACGGTCAAAAACGAAAATTGTCAGAGATCCTCCAATACAACCATCCCCTGGCGACCGAATTGCACGCCAAAGACCGCGTGCACACTTACGGCAGCTTTTGCATTGCGGATATCCGCAGATAGCGCCCGCTGCGGGGGTTTTCGGGTCGTCCTGACGACCCAATGTGTTAATAATAGCTGGTGACTGCGTGAAATGGTGACGAGTAACTCAAGGGGTCGATACCCGTGTGCAGTGGGATATTGCGCGTGGTTTGGCGGACTTTTCGGTCAACTCGACACGAACAACCGGCCTCAGGCTGGAACCCCCCTGAGGCGGTAGTTTGTTTCACCGCATGTTGTTTCCCGTGATCTTTAACTGGCAGAGAGATTTTAAAAGTGACCGATTTGAAGCTCGCGCTGGGATTTCGGACCGAAAGTCATCGTGCAGAACAGGCTGCGGAACGGACCGAATTATTGCGATACCTGAACCTGAAGCTCGCCGCAAACGGGCTTCCCGTTGCGCATGCCGCGGGTGGACTCGAACTTGTCAAGCTTGCCGCGGGATTAATCACGAACTTCCGTGAAAAGACGCGGCTGCTACACAATCATCGCTGCCCCGTTGACCAGCGGATCGAAACCTTTTTGAATCGCTATTTCGCCGATGTGCTGACAGGCCCCGTAGCGCAGGAACCGTTGCGGGTCCCAGGTCGTGGCCTTGTTCTTGATCGACATGGATTGACCCGCGAGCTCTCGTTTCCTGCAGATGGAGATGAATTCGAAAGCGAATACCTGCATTCATACCGGGTCCGTAATGGAGCCCTCCATAACCCTCGTTCGGATCGTCGCACAACCGTCGGAACGTTTCATGTCTGCGAAGGGGGACTCTCGATCCCTGGCGATAAGCGAACGGTTCCCAAACAGACTTACGTCGAGCTGTTCCGGCAGGCGATGAAACCTCCTCAGAATCTGCTGCTCTTGCCATTTACATCCAATCAGGCGGAAAACGAACAGGGGCGATTCTGGGTCACCTTGCTGCTGCGACCGATCGTCTGCCCCGAAGTTCCAGGGTATTGTCCGCAAAAAACGATGGAAGTTCGTTTCTTTGTACCAGGAGCACTCGTCAGTAACCTGGATTTCGTCGAGTCCATCTTTGGAAATGCGGGAGACCCCTTCGTTCCCCTGAATGATGCGGCACTCGATGTCGAGCATTGGTCTGGTCATACTGGCTGCGTGATTTTGGCACCCCATCTGACGCTACTAACGAAAAAGCAACTCGGATTACCGCACATCAGCGTCGCGACCGCTGGCCAGCGAAATGACCGGATGTGCTGGGAACGCGAAGACGAACTTTATAATGATGGTGAAGCGTTCAAGGTGACCTGTCGTGATGAAGCGGGGGTGATTGTCACGATCATCGCGGACAACTATTTTGGCTACTGCAAAAAAGAGGTCAAAACGCAAATCAGCTACGCGGCGAACTTGATGGGGAACGTGGAAGAAGAGCATGCGGGGGGAGCCTTGGTTTTTCCCAGCTGGAGCCTGGGAGAAGAACTTCAGGTGAATAGCCGTCGTTATAACGGGCGAACATTTGGCGATGTCGTTCGTGATTATGGTGCCTGGATCGACGTGATGCCCGAGGGATACGGAGTCGACCGCCGCTACCCTAAGCTGATCTACATTCCCGAAGACGCTCGGGCTGACTTGCGGCAGCAGGATCTCTCGTGGCACCAGGAAGGTCGACTGGTGAAAATTCCTCTGCGACCCGGCAACATCTATATGGCTCCCTCCGGCTATAAAGTTCGGATGGAAAAGCATCCTTCTGCCCCCTCATGGAGAATTATTGGAACCGCTGCAGAGGGAACGTTTTGTCATAAGCCCTGTACCGTCAGCGGGGGTGGCAAAAGCGAGATCAGCAAGTCGCTGGTCGATTACATGCAGTACGGTTCTGTCTTCGTCGCCGATATCCACGAAGACCTGAACCATGTGGAAAAGATTTTTGCCCGTGATTTTTCGGATCGGTGGATTCCTGTCTTAAAAGAAGCGCGAAACTACGCTGCCCACCCCAGTCGGCCAATCCTTAGCCCCAAGCGATCACTGGGAAGCGTGATTAAGCTTTTGACACCCTCCGAGGATTACACCGACGCTTACAACCACTGGCTGGCGACGATCCCCAGTCATGTTTATGCGATTGCGTATGCGATCAAGCGGTTTTATAACCCCCATTGGGGTGACGACTGGCGACGTCATTTCAGCGTCGATTTTGTCAATGGCAGCCCCGGCCACGAATTGAAGGTTCACGATCGTCCGATCGTGGGGACCTATCTGCGAGTGGGGCTCTCGGGCGATCATGGTTGGCGGACATTCAAGGTCCGTCAGGATTTTGCGGCCGCCTCGAAAGTCCAAAACGAAGACGATATCAGTGCCTCGGTTGTGGTCCCGGCACGGTTTATCTCGCACCTTGCGGATGACGTGTCAGTTGCACCGATGGAAGGCTTACGTTCGCCCGTGGTCGAGGGGGATCGCTCGGGATTGACTCTCCTTGCGCCCACGACCGTCAACACCATCAGTCACAGTCAAAAGTTTGTGACGAACTGCGAGTATCGCTTGTTCCAGCGTCCCGACGATGCAATTCATCGCGGATTCGACAAGCAGGCCGAAGCGGATCTGGCACGTGAGGGACTCAATTTCATTTCGAATTTCGAACCCCTGACTCGCGCCAACGTGGAAGACATGATGGCCAAGGTTGTCGACTTCGATGCGTTCACCTTGCCGATGAAAAAACTGCTCGAGTCGGTCCGAGAAGCCGAAAAGGGCTACATCGTCTGTTCAGACAATCCCCGTCGCGTCGGGGGGATTCCGTCAAAAAATCCCCGATACCTGCAAGATCGACCCGACCTTGTGACACCGATGGATCGCTATGTCGCCGAGATGGGGACTCGTTTCTGGCGGAAGATTCCGGCCGAACTCCCCGTGCCACTCCCCGTGAATGCGGTCCTGTCAGGCCGTCGCAATAACCCTCCTGACTCCGCCAAGGGGATCCGCTCACTCGCGGTCTACAATCCCATCCATTACCAGGAACTTCCTGAGTTATTCATGGATTATATCTGTTCGCTCACCGGGAAAAGCCCCTCAACCACCGGAGCGGGGAGCGAAGGGGCTTTAACGAAAGGGCCGTTTAACGCGGTCATCCCGACCGCTGACATCAATACAGCACTGGTATCGATGATCTTGACCGGATTGGCCGGGTTTTCGACCGCCGCCGGGTATGTTGGCCCCCATGCCCGCTTTGACCATGATATTAGCCTGCTCATTCCGGAAATCTGGTGCCGGATGTCACCCGATGAACGGGACCCCGACTCGCTGATTCGTGAACGACTGCTCGAACCCATCAGCGATCTGATTTACAAAGGGGAAACGATTCCGGCGAGCCGGTTGGGATACCGAATTACCGATCGATTTATCAAGCGTTATTTCGGTCGTATTTTCGATAACCCCGACAAGGTCTTCGATCGGTCGATTTTGCAGCCCGAAACACAAGATCCCGACTCGTTTGCAGATGGGGTCAAATACATCCTCGAAGCGCAGCAGCGATCGGCTCGGCAGTACTTTGACGATGGTTCGATCGAAAAAGCCTGTCCACCGTTGAAGATCCTGCTGACAATCATGGCCTACGGGAATTTTGAGGGGAAAACCGAGCGAGATCCGGGAATTCGTGCGCTGTTTACACGTGAATCGTTGCTCGCCAGTGACTGGTATCATGAACGACTCGTCACAAAACAACTGCGTGACATTCAGCTTTGGGAGCGTCATCAGGCCTATCTCGACAGCTATCTGCAAGAGCGACCCAATGCCGAACTGGTCGTGGGTGACATCCGCGACCGGCAACAGATGGTCACCCATGTTCTCGAGCGACTGCGAAAGCCGGAATACCTGCAGGAACTGGTCGGAACGCTCGGTGCCGAACCTCATTTATGAGATTTGGCTCACCTTTTGAGACAAGATATCCCCTTTGGGGTCGGAATAAGCTACAATCACGCCGATTATCGATTCCAGCTATCGATTCTGACCAGCGGGGGGATGCCACGAAGTGAATACTCTTCAACACAACATGGGATTTCAACACCACTCGGGATTTTCGCGGCGCGAGTTACTGCAAACCGGTTACTCCGGTCTGCTCGGCGTCGGTTTGTCGTCGGTGCTGGGACAACGCGTGCACGGGGGGCCCGCCCCACGCTCCGAAACATCACGCTCGCCAAAATCGGTCATCATTGTCTTTTTGACCGGGGCATGTAGCCATCATGACACCTTCGACATGAAACCCGAGGCACCGGCCGAAATTCGCGGCGAATTCCAGCCGATTTCCACGTCGATTCCTGGCTACTCGATCTGCGAGCACCTGCCGCTGCTCGCCGCGCGGGCCCATCGATATGCCGTTATCCGCACGCTGTCGCATGAAGACAACAACCATTTGATGTCCACGCATCATGTGTTAACCGGCGCAAAGCAGCCGGGTGGGTTTTTCGATAAAATTGCCTCGCGTGATGACTGGCCCTGCTATTCCTCCGCCTTGTCGTTCCTGCGGCGTCGCGATGACGGATTGCCCTCAGGAGTGAACTTGCCAACATTTCTGCGGGAAGGCCCGCTCGTCTGGCCAGGACAGCACGCTGGTTTTCTCGGTCAAAATTATGACCCCTGGCAGATTACCGGTGACCCCAACAAGCCGGATTTCCGCGTGGATGCGTTGACAATGGCCCAAGGAATGGATGTGGTCCACTTGGGAAAACGTCAGGCACTGCTCGAAGAAATCAATCGTAAGCAAGCCCGATTTGCCGAGGTCTCGCAGTCGCTACGTCTCCAGAAAGACCAGCAACTGGCGATGAATCTGCTCACCTCAAGCAAGCTGGGACAGGCTTTTGAACTTCATCGTGAACCCGATCCCTTGCGTGATCGCTATGGACGAACAACGGATGGTCAATCGCTATTAACTGCGCGTCGTTTAATCGAAGCAGGGGTACCACTGGTTCAGGTCAACATGGGACGGGTTCAAAACTGGGATCATCATTCCGCTGTCTTTACGACTCTGAAACAGCGAATGTTACCACCCCTTGATCAAGGTGTTTCGGCACTTTTGGACGACTTAGAGACGCGAGGAATGCTGAACGACACCCTCGTGATGATGCTGGGTGAGTTTGGCCGGACCCCGAAGGTGAATGGTGACCGGGGCCGGGACCACTGGGGCCCCTGCTTTTTTGGATTATTCGCGGGTGCTGGCGTCCAGGGGGGCCAGGTGATTGGTCGGTCAGACTCGACCGGAGCTTATCCGGCAACACGCGGATTTTCTCCAAACGATGTCGGAGCCACTGTCTATCATCTGCTGGGACTCCCCCCCGAAGTGGAAGTGGAAGATCGACTTGGTCGCCGCGTGCTCCTCAATCGAGGTGATGTGATCGAATCGCTCTTTAATGGAACGAGTGTTTAGGGGCCAGTTTTCAGTTTTCAGTTTTCAGGGGCGAGGAGGCGTTCGGGTGGAACTCACCGCCTATCACGAAGCGGGACATGCCTTCATGGCAATTCTGCTCGGAGCCAAAGTCCGGTCAGTCACCATTGACCCTGACCAGGATGACGGTCCGCAGCGGTTTGGTGACACACAAATTCTCTGGAAACGATCACGCTTTTCCGATCAAGAATTTTGCGTACGAGCGATCCAGGTTTCACTCGCAGGTCCCGTTGCCGAGATGCTGTATTCGGGCGACCCCTACCATCCGGGGCTGGTCGCCGAATGGGCGAATGACTGGAGTACGGCTTGGGAATTGACCGAAACGATGTTTTCATCCCCTCGTAAACGGATCGAATACCTCGAAGCGGTTACGTTGCAGCTTTATCGCAGGCTTGATGCAGAACCAAACTGGTCAGCACTGGCGTCGCTGGCAGACCATCTACTGGCTCATGAAACACTCGAACACGATGAAGTCAAAGATATCGTCAATGACTGGATTCATTAATCCCATGCGTTAACGATCAATGTGAATGCGAAACTGGTAAGGAGAGTACGATCCCCCCAACACCACGATATTGTCCCCGTCTTCGAGGACCATTTCGCGATGGGAAGACTTCCCCCCAATATGGACTTCGTTCACATAAATTCCCCGCGAGGAACCCCGGTCCCGGATCAGAACTTCACCATTATTCATTTGAATCAACGCATGATTACGAGAGACGTTGTAAGGTTGCTCATCGTTGATCGAGAGGTCGTTGAGATCTTGAGGATGGGATTCATTCTCAAAGTCAGTTCTCCCGATGCGAAACGGGAACTTCACGATCTGGAATCCATCCCGAGGCAATTCTTCCGCAGCCCGATGCGAGAGCGGGTAAATTGTCACGGAAATTTTGGTCGCAACGGGTTTCTTGTTGAAAGACAACGCGGTCGTTTGGGTGATGATGTTTCCCGGGCTCACAGTAACCGACTGTGGCGGAACAGCGACCAATTGCGGGCTCACAGCCACGGATTGCGACGTGGCCATCCGCAGTCGCTCAAAAATGGTTTTCAAGAAAACCGAATGATCTTCGGGAACGACAGACAAAGCCTGCTCAAACTCAGCACGTTTCAGCATGGATACCCGTACCGGAGTCACAGCACGGACGGACATTTCATGGGGTCGCTCATCAATCAGGCTCATTTCTCCAAAAACTTCGCCCGGGCCTAATTCGGCCTGAAATTGACCGGGTCTGTTGGAGGACGAGAGTTGCTCAACCGTCCCTTCGTGAATCAAAAAGGCTTCTTTTGCAGGATCGCCAGCCATGATGATCAGTGCGCCAGCAGGGAATTTACGCAGAGACACGTCGGATACTCCGAAACAAAATCAGGCGAACCGTTTTGGAACTTGAATAACCGCAGAAAAAGAACGTTTTTTAACAGGAAAACATAGCATTAAACGAGCTTCAACCGTTCGTCAGGACCTCTATCGAGGTTGACAAGATCAGTCTCCGCACCCCCACGGAAAGCGAAAACGGAAGCAACCCACACTGACATCGTAAAAGATCGTCTTAAAACCGTATTTGCGATATTTTGATTCAGAAATTGTCGCAATTTCTCGCGATTTGGCAATCATCATGGCGGATTTTACCAGTTAAAAAGAGATTCCCAAATCACGGAAATCGTAACGAAGATGACATCCACGCCCCGCATGGTTAGACTCCAGTGAGTTGGCTGAAGTGTTGATCAAGAAAATCCCACTGGAATCCCCAAGCTCATCCTGGAAACGATGCAAGATGACCGCCTGGCTCGCAAATCACTTTTTTAATCCAGGCTTTGTGGCAGGGGGTGCCGCCCTCATCGCAGCACCGATCTTGATTCATCTCATCAATCGGGTGCGGTATCGGCGCGTCCGGTTTGCAGCGATGGAATTCCTGCTGCAAAGCCAACAACGGAATCAGCGGCGATTGCTGCTGGAGCAACTTCTGCTGTTGCTGCTTCGAATTCTCATTGTGCTTGGTTTAGTCCTGCTGATCGCGCGACTGATTCTGGACCCGGCCCAAATGTCACTCTTTCGCGGTGCCCAGTCGCATCATGTCGTCCTGATTGACGATAGCCTCTCGATGCGAGATCGCTGGGAACAGACGAGTGGATTCGATCAGGCCCTCAAAATTACCCAGCAAATCGCGGCCGGCGGAGCTCAACAGCCTAACACCCAAAAAATGACTCTGATTCGCTTGTCACAACCGGAACAACCGTTTTTTGCGGAACGAAGCGTCAATGAAGACTTTGTCAACGAACTTTCATCCAAGCTCGATCCGCAAACGTTCAAGTGTACCCATCAGGGACTCGATCTGACGTCCGGCTTGGAAGCGGCCCGAAAACTGTTGGCCGATGAAAGAGGTGTAATCCAGCACCTGCACATCATCTCGGATTTTCGGGATCACGACTGGCGGGATCAAAAGGCGATTGCCGCTGCGGTCGAGGGACTAACATCCTCCGGAGTGGCGGTCAATCTCGTGCGGGCCGTTCCCGAATCCCACGCCAATCTGGGAGTGGTTGAACTGACAGGCGATACGCAAGTCGCCGCCGTCGATGTTCCCCTGCGGATGAAAGTGTCGGTGAAGAACTTTGGCTCGCAAGTCGCAGTCGATGTTCGACTTTCGATTTTTGATCACCAGGAAAAGCTTCCCGCAAGTATCGTGTTCGAGAAGATTGAACCTCAACAAGAGGTGGCTCATGAATTCGAAATTCGACTCGCAACCCCCACAACGCATAAAATCCGGGTGAGCCTCGATGCCGATGCGTTGATCGAGGACAACGCCCGGTCGATCGCGATTGATGTTCCTCAGTCTGTCCCCATCTTGATTGTCGACGGAGATCCGTCGGGAGAAGATGGTTCGTATATTGCCGATGCCATCGCTGCAGATCCGAAAGCCACCGGGTATGCCGCGACAGTTGATCAGATTGAAACCCTGAGACGCCAACCCTTAGACCGCTTCGCCTGTATTTACCTGCTGAATGTCCCTCAATTGCCCGCCGATTCGATTGACTTGCTGGAACGGTACGTCGCTGCGGGGGGGGGATTGGTCTGGTTTGTCGGTGACTCGATCCAGCCAGCCCATTACAACACCGCCCTCTATCGCGACGGAACGGGACTATTTCCAGTACCGCTCGAAACCGCATCGCGTGAGCTTGTCGTCGATCCGACCAGTCCCGGAGCCGATCTGGCAACGTCTGATCATCCGTTGTTCCGGATTTTTGCCGGGGAAGAAAATTCCCTGATTAAACTCGTTCGAATCTTCCAGTTCTTTCCCACGGCCAAGGATTGGGTTCGCGACGATCAGCAGCGGAAAGATCGCGTGAGGACCATCGCCGCGCTACGCAGTCGTGACCCGCTGGTTCTCGAACACCCCTTCGGTAAGGGACGGGTCGTCACCTGCCTGACAACCGCCCAACCCGAATGGAATAACTGGGCGACCGATAACAGCTACGTGGTCGTTCAACTGGAAATGGTCAAGTACCTTGCTCGAACCGATCATGATCCACAGCGGCGTGTCGTGGGTGAACCGATTCGATTGTCGCTGGATCCTGCTGAATTCACCGAAATGGTGGAAGTGCTGGCACCAGGGGACGAAGGAGACCGAACCACTCGACTCCAGGCATCGCCCGAATCGCGCGATGAAAGTCCCTCGGCTGAAACAGCTACACCGGGGGACGAGGCGACAGCCCAGTCGCCCCCCAACGGGAGTCCCTCGCTGCGACTGAATGCCTTGTACCGAGATACGGACGAGCCCGGAATTTACACCGTCCGACTGCTCCGCCAGAGTCAGGTGAGTGAAGATCAGTTGATTGCCTATAATACACCACCCATCGAAGGGGGACTGACACTCGCTTCGACAGCAGAGATTCGGAAGCGAATCGGGAATGCCACCGGCGTGACCATACAGGAATTTGGTCAATTAGACTGGGTCGAAGGTCGTGAAGCGGGAGGCGAAATCCGGCAATGGCTTCTCTGGGGACTGCTCGCCCTGTTCCTGCTCGAACAAGCACTCGCCTATCAACTCAGTTACCATCCACCACCTCTACCGCAGGAGAAAACCATGAGCGCGATGATCTAGATCGCAACAGACGCCGGTGCGTCGATCCCTCATTTCCTCGGCTGCATGTCGCATGAGACTCGTTGATGTTTTACATCGTTTCCGGATCGCTTTTTCCCCTGTTCGCCGCCGCCGACTCGGCAAATCTGACGGTGCGCGAATGGGATTGGCCCACGTCAGCAGCCGGAGGGTTGCTCTTGTTCGTCGGCGTGCTGGCCATTCTCGCCTGGACCGTCTGGCTCTACCTGCGTGACACGGCCGATTTGTCCTGGTTTTGGCGGCTGTTCCTGACAACCTTACGCTTAACCGCTCTTGCGGCCCTCTTGGTGATTGCGCTCAACCCCTCTGACCGGACCCAGAAACAATCCTACCGACCATCACGGGTTGCCGTGCTGGTGGATACCTCACTTTCCATGCGGCATCCCGCAGGAAACCCGAGCGAATCGGTATCGTCCGATGCTGTCAGCCGTTTTTCCCGGACAGAAGCCGTCCAAAATTTTTTGGTGAAGTCCAACGTCATGGAAACGCTTCGTCGACAACACGAAGTCAGCCTTTTCACCTTCGATTCCGAACTGGCAGGGCCGCTGCGAGTCTTTCCACGACTGACTGGGGGAGACAAAGAGAATTCCGCTGATGCGAGCGGAGACACTGCGGTTTCGCCGATTGATTGGGAGGAAACGCTCCGGCCACGCGGTCTCGAATCACGACTCGGTGAAAGCCTCGACGAACTGATCCGTCAATCCGCAGGCAGGACCTTGTCAGGGATTGTCGTTCTGACCGATGGTGCTTCGAATGCCGGGGTCGATCCGATCACAGCGCACGATCGAGCGTTATTGACCAAGTCGCGGTTGATTGCGATCGGAACCGGAACCACCGATCAACCTGTCAACCTGGCCATCTCGGAAATCGCGTCTCCGACCGATGTTCAGCTGGGGGATCCCTTCGAGATTACGGTGTTTGTGCAAGGGAATGGGCTCACAGGGAAAGAGGTCGACGTCGAATTGTTGATGAAGGCTGAGAGCGATCAGGAACCGATCAGCATGGAACGAAAGCAGGCATTACTCCTCGAAGATGGACTGCCGGTCGAGGTGAAGTTTTCGCGGAATTCGGTGGAAGCGGGTCGAGTCACCTACTTGGTCCGTGTCACCACCCCCACACCCGTGGCCGAGTTTAATTCTCAAGACAATCAACTCTCATTCAGCGTCAACACCTTCGATCGACCGACGCGTGTGCTGTTGGTCGCCGGCGGGCCGATGCGAGACTATCAATTCGTTCGCAATCTGCTGTTTCGCCACAAATCCTTCGATGTTGATGTCTTGCTACAGACGGGCTCACGCGGAACCAGCCAGGAATCGAATCAACTGCTCACGGCGTTCCCCGCAGGACGCGAGCAGCTTTACGAATATGATGTCGTCATGGCCTTTGATCCGGATTGGAAAAGTATTCCCGCCGAATCCTTTTCGCTCCTCTCGGACTGGGTCAGCCTGGAAGGGGGAGGTCTGGTTCTCGTCGCAGGTGATGTCAATACGCCGTTCCTGGCAGGACAGAATGAAGCGAATACAACCACAGACGAACAGCTGAAGCCACTGTTGCAACTTTATCCGGTGATCCTGAGTTCCTACTTTACGGCTGCTCGGTTTGATCAGGACTCGAGTCAACCGTGGCCGATTCAGTTTACCAAAGAGGGGCAAAGCCTGGGCTTCCTGCAACTGACCGATGACCCCGTTTCCTCGGCAACTCGCTGGAAAGACTTTGCCGGGGTCTATCGCTGCTACCCGACCAACGGCCATAAAGCCGGAGCCAAAGTCTATGCCAATTTTTCGGACCCCCGTGCCGCAGCAGAACCACCCGTTCTGATGGCAGGCCAACCCCTGAATAAAGGCTTTGTCTTTTACTTGGGGAGTGCAGAAATGTGGCGACTGAGGTCCGTCAGCGAAGATGATTATGACCGATTCTGGATCAAGACGATTCGAGAAGTGAGCCAGGGACGCTCGAAACGGGGGACAAAACGGGGGCTGCTGATGCCGGACAGCCATCAACTGCTGATCGGTCAAACCTCGCGGATTCGTGCTCGAGTGCTCGACGCAAAATTTGACCCGCTTGAAGCCGAAACAGTGACACTGGAAGTTTATGATCCTGTCGGCAAAATGCTCTCCCCCTCACGGCTACTGAAACGGGATCCGGCCAGCCCAGGTATTTTTAACGGCGACCTGCGCGTCAGCTTGCCAGGAACCTATAAACTGGTCCTGACTCTGCCCGACTCGCGCGAACAGATTACCGATGAAATTGTCGTGACGCTCCCCAAACTGGAAGACGAAAATATTCGGCAAAACGTGCGACTGCTGACCGATCTCGTCCGGGATACTGGAGGCAAGTACCTGACATTGGACCAAGCCGCAACGGAGCTTTTGGATTTACTTCCGGATCGGGGTGAGCAATTCTATGTCGCAGAGCGATTAAGAACGCTTTGGGATCGGGAATGGGTCATGTATTTGCTGGTGGGAACTTTATGTATGGAATGGTTAGCAAGAAAGCTACTGAAACTGGCATAATTGTCGACGGATCGTTGCCGATCCGTCACCGACCCGTGGCGTTCATTTGGTCTCCCTGGTTTTTACTTGGCACTCTCAGTGCAGAAGCGAGGCCAGTTGAAAATCGCTCAGATGTAGCTCAGATGTAACAGACGAACTGAATTCGAAGGCATGCTGAAACACGATGGCTCAAACAAACAATCTCGTTCCTGAAGCACGGACGCTGATTAACCAGCTTCGGTCGCGCATCCGGTCCTACGTATTCTGGGAAGGTTTGGCGCTGGTCATCGTGGTGCTCGGAGCACTCTTCTGGTTGAGCTTTGCCCTCGACTGGGCTTACTTCCGTTTCAGTCATCTCGAACTTCCCCGCTGGTTTCGGGCGATGGTGCTGATCAGTGGCATCGGACTGGTCACCATGGGGGCGTTTTCCTGGATCGGACTCCGCTTGCTGCGTGGCTTGCGAACCAAAGCCCTGGCCCTCGTTCTGGAGCGACGATTTCCCGAACTCGATGATCGGCTGGTGACCGCTGTCGAAGCGGCCGAAGGTCTGTCAAACACGGACTCACCTGTCACGGCGGCGATGCTGCAGAAAACACTGAAGGACGTGGCCGAGGTGACCAGACGGCTGGATGTTCGTTCGGTCTTTGACCAGCGACCACTCCGCCGGGCGTTGATGATCGCGGCGGGGCTGGTTGCTTCGATCCTTGGGCTCATGGTCGTTGATTCTGCGGCGATGGAGCGTTGGGTCGCGGGATATCTGAGTTTACAGGATGGCTACTGGCCGCGCGAAACCGAACTCGTGATCAAAGCCGTGGTTCAGCCCGGCGATCAATTGCGTGAGTTTGCTGACCGACACTACCGACATCCCAAAGGGGGCGATCTGGCGCTGCAGATCGAAGTCCCTCCCGGAAAAACCCTCCCAAATCGAATTCGTCTCGACTCCCGAATGGGACGGGGAATGAGCCAGACCTGGTTGACACCGACCGCAGACGGGGTCTTTCGCCACACGTTCGTCGGCCTGATTGAAGATTCCCGGCTGTGGATTTCTGGCGGAGATTTCAGCCACTCGCAACCCTATTGGATCGAAGTGGTTCCTCCTCCAGAAGTCACACGGGTCGTCCTCTCGAGCCTTTACCCACCCTACACCGGATTGAACCGGCAAACGGAACAGGGTGTTGAACGAACCCCCAGCGAGCTGAAAGGGGCGCAGATTTCGTTGCCATTGGAAACCGATTTCCTGCTGGAAATTGCTGCGAATAAGCCATTGCAGCGAGCCCGAATCGAGGGGGATGCCGGAGCAGATCGGTGGGAGATCACCATCAGTTCAGACCAAAGTGGCACCCATTCCGCCACCATTCTGCTGAAGTCACAGGATGGCAAGCCACAGCTTCAGCACGAGATTCCCTTGCCACCGGGAAGCGAATCGTTCTGGTCTCAAGGAGGAACGGCGTTTTCACTCCCGTTTCTGTTATCCGCTGCGGGGGCGACCCGCTTACCCGAACAACTGCGGGGGGCTGCGGAGACCCACCAATCCTTGACCTTGCCAATCACACTTCCTCCCGACAGCTTGTTGAGAATCACACTCGAAGATCGCGACCAGATTGTCAGCCCCGCACCGACGCGATTCACCATTAACGGGATTGTCGATCAGCCTCCGGTCGTCGAAACCAGACTGAAAGGGATCGGAAGCTCGATTACTCGCAAGGCGCGAATCCCTGTGGCCGGAACGGTCATCGACGACTACGGGGTGGCTTCGGTCAAGTTCGAGTTCAAAGTCGATGACGGGGCCGAATGGCAGCAGCGAAATCTGGCAAACCCGCCCCAGGAAGGGACACGTACCTTCTTACTGCAGCGGGGCGAGCGGGAAATCTACGAGCGGTTTGATGTTCAGCCGCTCGACCTGTCGATTAAGCAACGAATGACGTTGACAGTGGCGGCGCTCGACGGATGTACAGTCCCCTCAATTGGACTCCCCCATTCCCAGGCCAACCCTGGCCAGACACCAGACGCGCCACACTCCTCGTTCGCTCATCGCGCGACAGGATTAAAATTTGTTCTCACAATTATCCCCGAAGAAGAATTGCTGTCGATGCTGTACGGACGAGAACTGAATCTCCGCAAGCGGATCGAGCAGATCATTGCGGAAAGCAAAGTCACCCTGAAAGAGTTACAAACCCAGCACGATGTCCTGAAAGAGACCCCTGCTGCTCGGGGGTCTGCTGATACCGATGCGGCGACGCCCCCCGCCACGACGCCCCCCGCCACGACGGTCCCAGCGACTACGGTCCCAGCGACTACGGTCCCCGCCGCGACAGTGCAAACTTCCAGCACCCCCGCCGCGAACCGGCTGAGTCTCAGTGCCGTTGCCGATCGATCGCTGCATGGAATCCGCAAGAATGCGACCGAAACTGCGGGGGTCGAATCGGCCTTTGCCGAAATCCGCGAAGAGTTGGTCAATAATGCCGCCGACACACCCGCAATGCTGGAACGACTCGACCAAAAGATCCTCGCCCCGTTAAACACCATCAATACGGCCACTTTCCCTCAAGTGGATGGAGCTCTGGGGCTCTTCCGCCTCGCGCTCGAGAAAGAGCTCAACCCCCGAGGTGACCTGGAAAACTCGATCGAATCCACCACCACGCTCATCAGACAATTAGAGAGTGTCCTCGGAGAAATGGCCGAAATGGCTCGCTTTGACGCGATCCTCGAAGATCTGAAGAAAACCATTAAATCCGAAATGGACCTACTGGAAGAAACCAAGCGAAAACGAAAAGAAAAAGCGATTAAGGCACTGGAATAAAAGATTTGCGGCAAGCCTGGTTGAAATTCATCCCAATCAACCAGAGCAAATGAATCCGTTGTGGAGGCGTTTTCGATGCCAGACCGCCTCATTGCAAATTTGTCTGCCCGGTTCCCGTGAGCGGCGCATCGTGAGTCCCCCACGCATGATCGGATGATCGTTGGCAATCAGAATTGTCTTCGGCCAAGGACATCTATTCACCGCGAATCTCTACTCCCTTGAAAATCTCGCATTTGACGCACGTGCCGCCTGCTGCACCACGTTGGACGCGTAGTGTACCGCCGATCATCCCCGCGCGGTACGCCATAATCTGCAAACCCATCCCCTTCTTTTCATCTGGCAGACCATTCCGGGACAAATCTTCCGGATCGAAGCCCACACCGTTATCGCGCACTTCTAAACTGAGCTGATGATCCTGCTGTTTCAACGAAATCTCGATCTGATCGGCCCGGCTGTGCCGCAGCGCATTGTTCACCGCCTCTTGGGCGATCCGATAGAGGTGCGTCGCCTTGGAGGAGTTCGTGACTTCGCCCGCGATCCGACAATCGAGGCAGCACGAGATTCCCTTCAGGTCATTGGTCGAGGCGGTGAGCTCCTGTAATGCCGCCCGCAAACCTTGGGGGTCGATCTGCACGGGCATGATCCCGTGGGAAAGTTGATGCACATTTCGACTCGTTTCCGAAAGTCTCTGGTTCAGCTTGATGGTCATATCGCAGATCCGGTAAAACGCTCCGTGATCGAGCATCCAGACGCTTTTGTCAGCGACGACTTCCTGTGATGCCTTATTGAGGAGATCGAGTATCGTCCCAGCGATCATTGAAATTCCCGTCAATTCTTGCTGGGTGCCGTCGTGCAACTCTTGACCAATGCGGCGTTGTTCATCGGCGGCAACTTCCAGTACGTGCCTTTCCAGTCGCTTGCGTTCGGTGATATCGCGGAGAATTCCTGTAAACAGCCCCAAATGATCCATCGCACTCACAGCCAGATCCATGGGAAACGTGGTACCGTCTTTATGGAGGCCAATCACTTCTCGACCGATACCGATGATTTTCGCTCGGCCCGTTTCAAGATAGCGGCGAAGATATTCGTCATGCTCACCCCGGAATGGCGGCGGCATGAGCATCTTGACGTTTTGTCCAAGCATCTCGGCAGCCGAATAACCAAAGATGTTCTCGGCGGCAGGATTTACCGAATCGATGAGACCTTTCCGGTTGATGACCACGATGGCATCTGCTGCCGTGTTCAAAATCGACCGCAGGCGTTCCTGTTTATTCTTTAAAGCTTGTTCGCTCAGTTTACGCGGGGTGATATTCGTGTGTGAAACCACCGCCCCACCCTCGTCCGACATAATCGGTGTGGCACTCAGGAGAAACCAGCGCTGCTCCGTTTCCGAATGACAAGGATATTCCATGGTGAACTCGGGGGTTTCTCTGTCTAAAACACCCTGAATCCCCTGCAATGCCGATGCGGAATCGCGATTTCCGTTGTTGGCAGCCTTGCGAATCACTTCGAGATAATTCGTGCCGATGACCGTTCCTCGCATCTCCTGAACAACGTTCTCACTCGCAAATTTAATCCAAGCGAGATTCACACGAACGATATCACCTTGTTGATTGAGCAGGGCGACATGCGATGATAAAGAATCAATAATCGAGCGCTCGATCGCCTCTTGTTCACGCAAGGCAATCTCGGCATACTTCCGTGTACTGACGTTCTCTGTCGAGATAAAGATGCCACCGATATTTCCGTCAGCATCCACCCAGGGTTGCGTCAACCAGCTCACCCACATCCTGGTTCCATCCTCTTGCAACCAGAGTTCTTCGTCACCGGACGCCGCTTCACCCGCCAGACCCCGGCGATGGATCTCTTGCCACCGTTCAGGCAAATCCGGATGAGCCGTGTAATGATTGAGTCCCACAACATCACCGTGGCCACGGCCAAAATCGCGTGTCCAATACTGGCTGGCGGCGAGACAATTCATGTTCCGGTCGAACATGGCAATCGCTGCCGGAGCCTGCGGTACGCAGGAATGTAATTGTGCTTCGCGCGCTTTGATCGCCTTTTCTGCCTGTTTGCGGTCTGTGATATCCATCAGGACATTCACGGCCCCCCGCAGCTGCCCCTTTTTATCCCGCAAGGGTTCTCCATAGCTCAACACGTCGCGTGCCGTGCCGTCATCGAAGACAAGCGTGAACTCGAAGTTCTCGACACGGGTACCCCGTGCCGCAATTTGTGCGGGAAGCTCTTCTAAGCCCAAATCCCGGCCGTCCTTGACCGCCCTGAAATGATGGGGTTTCACGTCCGCGAATGCGGTCAGTGAGGCTTCGGCGTTGCGTGGTTGCTTTAACAAATTGGCGGCGGCACGGTTTCCCGTGATATCCAGAGAGTCTAAGTCATGGGTGATCAAGATCGGCATCGGCACGGCATCAAGGATGATCGCCAGTTCAGTGAGCCGCGCATGCTCGAGGCGTTCGCTCTCGACCAGCGCGTCTTCGACCTGCTTTTGCGCCGTGAGATCGCGGATAAATTTCGAGAATCCCCTCAGATTCCCTTCCTCGTTACGCAAGACCGTGATGATGACGTTCGCCCAAAAACGAGAGCCATCCTTTCGAATACGCCAGCCTTCGCCCTTGATGCGGCCGTTGCGGATTGCGGTTGTCAGTTGTTTTCGCGGCTTCTCCAGATCACAATCCTCCGCGGAATAGAAGATCGAAAAGTTTCGACCAATGACCTCTTCGGCCTGATAGCCCTTGATCTTTTCAGCACCGGAGTTCCAACTGGTCACATTTCCATCGAGATCCAGCATGAAGATGGCAAAGTCATCGACTTCCTGGATCATCAGCTGGAATAGTTCCTTGATGTCGGCCTGAGCAAAATGGGTGGCATCGACCGATTTGGAGTTCACCAAACCGGGAATGGGTGCTTTCGAGTCGCAACGAGTACCAGAAATCTCGATCTGGCCAAAGCCATCGAGCGAGTCATTTTTGATCGGATCTTCGCGCCGAAGGTTTGGAGAGGGCCTCAGATTGGTGCTTATGACGAATTCTCCTCAATATCGAGCGGGTCGCATCAAGAATCCGTGTGACCGCAACCGGGAAATAAATTTAAGAATTTTTTATAATATAATAAAAAACTTTAAAACGGCGATCAGTTTAAAAATAATTTTTTTTCAAGTAAATAACTGAAAAAAACATCGTAACAGACAAGACTGAGGTTAGCAAGAGTGGGATTGTCGCATGGATTGCAGAGCAATCGATGACTGTGGCACATCGGGGGCATTTGCCAGAACTCGGATTCACGATTTTGAACGAAGTTTTTGTGACGGAATGCGGGCCGTTGGAATGATGTTGATGGATCCCTTTTGGGGATGGGAAATCCGGGAAGAGGCGGGTGCAAATTCAGTGGTAACCCGATTTTTCAGTTGAAAAAGGGGTATGACGTTCGTTTGTTCGCCTGAATTTGTAGTTTTGATCTCGTTGAATTTGGACGGGAATGATGGCCGCTTTGATGCTTTTCCCACTTGCCCGGGAACTGCGGGGCGAGGGGAAAACCCTAACCCAGAATGGGTTGAATCGGGGTCCCTTCACAGATCGTCAGTGGCCGACCCAGATTGTCGCGCAACTGCAAATGAGGATCGACCCCCAGACAATGGTAAATTGTCGCCGCCAGATCTTGAGGGGATGTCGGCGACGATGCGGGGTAGGCCGCGAAACGGTCGCTGGAACCATGAACCACTCCCCCTTGAATCCCTCCCCCTGCCAGCACGCTCGTAAAGCAACTCGGCCAATGATCGCGACCGTCGGCTCCCGCTCCCGCTCCACCGACCACCCCCTGACCGACACGTGGAGTTCGCCCCATCTCACCCGTCCAGACAATCAGTGTTTCCTCCAGCATTCCTCGATCCTGCAAATCATCCAGTAACGCACTGAAAGCCTGATCCGTCACCGGGCAGAGCCGTGTTTTCAGATCGATGAAGTTACGGTTATGAGTGTCCCAATAGACGCTCACGTTCGTTAACCCGTCATTGGGCCAGAAGACCGTGACAAACGGAACCCCCGCCTCGACCAGTCGCCGCGCTTGCAAAACCGACTGGCCATGCGGATTCAAACCATACCGTTCCCGCAATGCCACCGGTTCACGCGATAAATCAAACGCATCCACAGCCCCCCGTGACGACAACAGCGAAAAGGCTCGTTCATAATGAGTGCGAGTCGCCTGGACGTGCAGGTCCTGCTGCAATCGCTGCCGCCGCTGGTCCATGGACTCGAGCAATTCACGACGCCGGTGCGAACGACTTTGAGGAACTTCCGTCAGCAAATCAAAATCCCCCACCTTGTAATCGGGCTTGCTTCCATCCCCATCAATCCGCATCGGATCCAGTGTCGGTCCGAGCCATCCTGCACCCTGTCCATGTGACGATTCGACGAAGCGCGGTGCCCCATTCGGGACCACAGGCATCATCGAAACGAACGGAGGTAACGGCCCTGTGCCACGCCCCAGCCGGGAAATGACCGATCCAATACTCGGCCAGTCTTCCGCCAGGGCCCCACCGCGACGAGGGGTCGCTCGACCCGTCAGTGGGTAGTGAGTGGCCGAAGTATGGTCGACATCATCATGGGTCATCGAGCGAATGATCGCCAGTTTGTCTGCACGCGCGGCGAGCTTCGGCAGGTGCTCGCAAATTTGCAGGCCCGGCACGCGCGTCTGAATTGGCTGAAATTCACCCCGATATTCTGCGGGGGCGAGGGGCTTCATGTCCCAGGTGTCCTGATGCGCCGGTCCACCCCACATGAATAAAAAAATGCACGCCTTAGCGCGAGGACGATCCGTTCCTTCGGTTAATGCCTCGGCCGCCATCGCCTGCCTCAGCCGCAACCAATCGGGGAGATTGAGCCCCAGCAGACTCAGTGCCCCAGCTCGCAACGAGTCACGTCGTGGAATTCGCTTGGATTGTGCCATTTGAAAAGTGCCTCGCCTTGGAACCTTTTTCACTCCCCCTTCGTGACGCCCATTGGCTCGGACGTGGCCCCAGGGACGTCATCAAAGAGAGTCGATGATCGACTCGATCTGCAGGATGTCATTGTCACCTCCGTTCGCACGGAAAACAATCCGTTGATCGGATTGGCCGCGGCAGATTGCCAACAGCCCGCCAAAAGATCGCCAATTGTCCGCTGCGGCACGTCATTCTGACCCGTTCTGAGTAATTTCCGGCGACGGCGTCGGCCCCCGGCAGATCAAACGAATCCGTCGGATCCCCTGGTCGCGGGCGGTGATCGTCGACGCCCGACGAATCTCGTTCAGCATTTCCACCTGATGTTGCGTCAGCGGAATCGGGGTCTGTTTCGGCGGAATCTTCGGAACCAGTCGACTCACCAACTGCTGCTGCAGTGCGGCAATCCCCTCGCCCGTGACCGACGAGACGCGAAACACCCCGTGTGGCAATTGGTCCCCCCAACGATCGGCCAAATCACATTTATGCGCCACCACAAGCCCATCGGGGTATTCACTCAGCAACTCAAAGTCTTCCGCCGTTGGTGACTGGCTGAGGTCGAGCAGCACGAGTTTCAAATCCGCCACGCGCAGTCGTTCCCGAGCCAACGCGATCCCGGCCGCTTCGAGGTCAGGCGCATGTGCTCTCAATCCCGCCGTATCGGCCAGCATCACAGGCCAGCCTTCAAACGCCGTTTCCCCGGTGACAATATCCCGAGTTGTTCCCGGTTGATCGAAAACAATCGCACGCTGATACCCCAGCAGTCCGTTGATCAGGCTCGATTTCCCCACATTCGGGCGTCCGGTCAGTACGACACTCCACGGTTTAGACAAATGCAGCCCAAAGTCGCTCCAGCGCAGCAAGCCATCCAGCTCGCGGAGCAACCCGGTTTCGTCCCCCGCCTGATGTAACTCGATCAAATGGAGGAATGCCGTACGCAGTAGACCACGCGATTGTTCGAGCACCATCTGAGTGGTTCGCCAAGTAGTGGCCTGGCTAAGCACCTCTAAAATTTCCGCCGCGAGCAAGGATTCGCTGGCAGCAACCTGTTCCTGCCAGTTGACAATCTGACAGTCGGCACCTGCCAGATCCTTTAAAACTCGCTGCACAGCCGCCTCACCCCCATGGCAGAAGATTTCCCAGATGTTGGGGGCGGTCCGGCAAACCACCAGTTCCTCGATGTCCGTTGTTCCCCACCGACCGAACACAATTTGTCCCACGGGCTGTTGGCAGAAGTGAGATCCATTCACCGCCTCGAATAACGCATTCCATCGCGGAAAATTCGTATCCGGATTGGGTGTCCCTCTGGAAATCACTGCACCGGAGGCCACATCGGACACCGGAACCGCGAGTTCGTACGTCAATCCGGGATCGGCCATCAGGCGAATGGTCGCGACCGCTCCCCGTCCAACCGGGGTTAACCGTGCTGCCGAATAGCGAGGGGACGGTGTCTGTCCACCAAATGACTCTTCACCGAAAGAGAATGACGACATTTACGAATCCTTCGCTGGCTCTTGCAGACCAAATACCGCATGGGGTTGTCGCCAGGCGGTCAGGACCATCCCATGCATCCCCAGCGAGGGGACTGCCAGAAACCCAGGAAACTGGGGACTCAACACCGGCCCTCCCCCACCGGTCAAGATCATCCAGGGAGAATCCGATCGGCTTTCCGCTCCACAGAAGTCCGGCAACCCCAACCCCTGATGGTGGAAAATCTGCTGGACCAGTTCACGGATGGCTCCCACTTGACCCCAGAACAGACCATTCCGAATCGCTTCCCGCGTGTTCCTCCCTGGTGCAACCGGCGTCACGCCGGCCAGATCCTGGACAGGGAGTAGCGGCAGCACGGCGGTGTAAAAATGCAGCGCCTTGGCCGACATTTCCAGCCCTGGTAAAATGGCACCGCCACAAAATACGCCCGCTTGCGAGATGAAATTCACGGTGGTTGCGGTCCCCGAATCCACGACAACGGCGGGACGCGCCGCGGGCCTCAGGAGATTCGCGGCGACCGCATTCAGTAATCGATCGAGACCCACGGTATCGGGTGAGTCAACATCGATCGCAACCGGGATCGCCGAACGATCACGAATCACCAGCGGAACATTCAGTCCCGTCCGATGCCATTCCGCCAACACCCGCTCGACCGCTTTCGGATTCGACCCGGCGATGATGGTCCCTTCCGGCTTCCAGCTCGCCAGGATGTCCCAAGGGATCTCGTCATGGACGGGAATCGCCACAAACCGATGGCAACTGGGCCATTCCGCCTTAACATCCGCGACTTTCGTCACGCGGTCATCAATGCGTTGATAAAACGAACTGATCGAGGGAACGAACAGCCCGAACTTCAAACGGCTATTGCCCGCTTCGATGGCCAGCAGCGGAAACGACATAAAACAAACTCCAGCATAATTGCGGGTGGGGCAGGATAATACCTTTCAGCGGGAATCAAACAACCTCGAGATCCCGAAAATTGATGGTTCTGGAACCAGGATTTTCGAGATACAACGAGATTTTCGCAAATTCCTGGTCGAAATTTTCCCGGAATTTGGTCAAAAACGTGGCCAAAATCGACTTGGGTTTCAACAATGTGAGCGGGTTCTCTCCGATCATGGGTTACGCGACCTTCGTTCGGCACCCATCGCTCCGCCACAATCGGAACGAGTCCCCCCGACTGTG
The DNA here is from genome assembly GCA_044354755.1 of Schlesneria sp. Lineage (GTDB taxonomy): Bacteria > Planctomycetota > Planctomycetia > Planctomycetales > Planctomycetaceae > Schlesneria. The sequence goes on from JBIKZJ010000029.1 coordinate 25,630, forward strand.
AAACACCTTCATAGAAAATCAGACGACGTGACCAAGACTGCCACCAGACTGATCGAGGCCCGCGATGTGGCAGTATCGTTTGGACCATCACGCCCCGTCCTGAAAGAAATCACCTGTGACATTCATGAGGGTGAGTTCGTTTCGTTACTCGGCCCGTCCGGGTGCGGTAAGTCGACCCTGCTGCGACTCGTCGCGGGCTTAATCTCCCCCACCTCGGGTCAGCTCACACTCGCAGGCCTCAGCCCCGTCG
>JBIKZJ010000030.1:0-25827 GCA_044354755.1 Schlesneria sp.
ATTCCCGGTCTCGTGAGGCGCTGCAGCAATTCAGCCAAACCACGAAACCCTGAATCATCCCCTGGAACTCTTGACCAAGAGAAAGCTTCCTCGACTTGAGCGAACCTCCTGAAGGAGGCCCTGCGAACAATCCTCCTGCAATCAACGTTCAAATCCAGACGGGTTTCAGGGCAACGGGTCACGTAAAACAAGGTGTGATCGGCTGACCGATCACACCTTGTTTGCGAACTGAAAACCGAACGAACGATTAGCGGCCGAGATTCACGTCGACATTACTCTTCTTGCCGGTATTCGGATCGGCAACAGTCAGTTTCAGAGTCCCACCACTTTTGCGAGCGATGTCATTCAGGTCGTTTGGATGCAGCACGGGCTTGCCATTGGCCGCGACAATCAGAATTCCAGGGCGAAGACCGGCACGAGCGGCAGCGCTTCCCGCTTCCACCTCGGTCACCTTCACGGCGAAATCATCATCGTGGAATGCCAACTCGGTAATCGCGCCCAACTTGCCGGGGGCAGCAGCCAGAGAACTATCCACTTCCACAGGTGCGGCGGGAGCGGCAGCCTTCGTTCCACCCAGTTTTACCTCGACATCGGCGTCACGGCCAGTCCGAGAATCACGCACGGTCAGTTTGAAAACTGGGCCACTTTTTCTCAAAGCACCTAATAATTGTTCCGGACCTGTAATCGGTGCTCCGTTCGCAGCCACGATGATATCTCCGACTTCCAATCCCGCCTTTGCTCCTAGGCCTTCGGGATCGATCCGAGTGACCTTCAGTGCACTTCGTGACCCGAGCGTCACGGGTTCTGCAGAGAGGCCAAGTGACACTTTAGGGGGTTGATCGACCGGTACAGGCTTGACCGGTGATTCTGTTTCCGTTTCCGCCACCATGGTGGATGTCGGATCGATTTCAATTTGTGTTCCCCGTCCGGTGTTCACATCCACCACGATTAACGAGAACTTCTTCCCCTTGGCGGCAAGGACTTCGAGTTGATCCGCACCGGTGATTTCACCACGCTCGACACCGGCGATGATATCACCAACTTCCAGACCTGCTTTCTGAGCCGGGCCACCGCGCTCGACGCTGGTGACACGAAGTCCGAATTGCTTTTGGGCCTTCACCAGTTCTGTTGTCATGCCGAGATTGGACTTCGCCGTGCGGGACGCGGGAGCATCGGCGATGCTGGGAGCGGGGTCTTCATTGCGAGGTTCTACAGCCTTTTCAGCGGTGATTTCTACCCAGTCTGGAAACGTCCCTTCCCATCCCCCTTGTGCGCGGGGTGTCAGATAAGCCCGGATTTGTGCCCGTTCTTCTGGTACGGATTTATGGCTATCGGCTGCCACCACCCGACCAGCGGGGTCGGTTCGTTGTGAGACATGCACGTAGATCGTTTCGCCTGGACCGGGAAAACGTAATTGTGAGTTTGCGGGAAGTGGCTTACGCCCTTCTGATCTCGCCACATCGAGTTGAATCAGATAATCGATGCGTCCCTGTCTTGGGCTGCGAAAAACTTCCCGGACCACACCGTCCGCCACGAGGGGGGCATCAGATTTCGACAGCGTTTCTCGCTGTTGCGAGTAGGCTTCGGTCGATAAAAATCCGATCGAGAATCCAAATAACGAGAGCAAAATGAAGCCGAATTTTTGCCAGGAACCAAGCATATTGCTTTCCAGTGCGATCGTACAAGAAATAAAAAATCCCAGAAATGAATTCATTTCTGACAAAAAATCGGCACCAACCGCGCTGCCGCGATTGGTGCGAGATTTGCTGCAGGAACGCTGCCCGCCGATGTTTTCCGCTACGTGTTACAGCTCATTGTAGGGAAGAGAAAACAGTTCTTTTAAGGTGCCCAGATCACCGGTTTGCAAGCCAAGTCGGAACCATTTGATTCGCTGTTCCGAAGTTCCATGCGTGTAGCTTTCGGGAGACGTAAAGCCTCGCGAATTTTTCTGCAAACGATCATCACCGATGGCGTTGGCCGATTTCATCGCCGCCGCGATATCGCCAGACTCGACAAACTTAAATTTTTGCTGGCCATAATGAGCCCAAACCCCTGCGAGATAGTCGGCTTGCAGTTCCAGGCGGACCGATGCATGGTTGGCCTCGGTCTTGGATTTTGTTTGCCTGACTTCATCCACAATACTGCTGTAACCCAGCAAATTTTGGACATGGTGGCCAATTTCATGAGCGACCACGTACGCCTGCGAGAACTCAGCGTCAGACCCCCCCATTTTTTGCTTCAGTTCTTCAAAGAAGGTTGGGTCGAGATAAACGGTTCGGTCTGCGGGGCAGTAGAATGGCCCGACTGCGGAGGGGGCATTGCCACATCCGGTGGCAACTTGCTCGGAAAACAGAACCATTTTCGGCTGGACATATTTTTCGCCCGCTTTGCGGAACTGTTCGTCCCAGACTTCTTCCGTATAATTCAGAACTGTCTTGAAAAACTCACCGCTCTTCACTTCCTCGGCCGTCAATTCCCGTTGAACCTGTCCTCCACCCCGATTCTGGCCATTACCCGCAGCATTTCCAATAAATTTTTGCGCTTGCTTCGGGTCTATGCCCATAAACGCAGCCACCAGCATTATCAGCACGACACCAATGCCCCCGGCTGCAACAGTCGCGGGAGCCATATTCCGGCGATCTTCCAGATTTTCGCTCTTCTTGCCACCTTCCCAACGCATACTATAAATCCCCTACATTTAATGACGCTAACCGTTGAGGTTAAAAATGATCTCAAGCGATCCGAAACGACACCCAGCGAATTCAACGACACCCATCGAATTCTCTCTGCTGCTGAGATGATGCCACATCATACGCTTGAATCACAAGAAAAAAAGTGACCACAGAGATTCCAACCGGGAAGAATTTCGATAAAAAACCGACTTGATCGATCAGGGGTTGAAAAAACAGATTCCGTCACACCGGCCGCCGCGTCCGTTTGAGAAAAAAACGATTCTCGCTGCAACGGATTCCCTCGTTTTTACCTGCGAATCGATCTCACCATCCCTTGTTTTCCGGTATTCTGCTCACAATTTTCCCTCGATAGCCTGCATTCCCGCGAGATCTCTCGATAGACTGAACGCGAATAATGAAGTCCATTACGACATTTGGGTTTTTCGCAATTCGCATCGACGGAAAATTTTTGGAACAACCACTTCTCTTGATTTTTGTCTGTCGTGGGCGGAATGACGAGCTTCCGTTTCCCCCGATGATCTCGTGACTTCGACGAACCGATTCAAGGTCAAGCCGAAATGCTGATTGTCCAAGTTTGTGATTTTGGTAACGATGGTGATGCCGAATATCGCATGCATGCACCGCTCCGCCAACTCGGCAAAATTCCTGGCATGATGACCATCGATTGCCATTTCTCCCATCGCATGCTTCCGCTCCTTGCGGAAATCGCCGATGTGCTGATCTTGCAATTTGTGCATGACTGGGGACTGTTGTCACTCTGCCAGCGTCGACGTGAAGCCGGCAAGATCACCATTTTTGAAGCCAATGACGATTTCTTTGATCTGCAGCCTTGGAGCCCAATTGCGGAAGCCTGGCTGGATCGAACAGTGCAAGCGCTGTACCTCAAATGGCTTGCCACCGCGAATGGCGTGCAAACCAGTACAAATGCCCTCGCCGATCGCTGGCGGCAGTCAGGCGCCCGCAATGTGGCCGTCTTTCGCAATCATCTCGTCGATCTCGATCCACTTCCCGCAATTCCTGATCGTCCACTCACAATTGGCTGGGGAGGTTCGCCGGGTCATTTTGCAGACTGGTATCAACTCGCTCCGTTACTGACGAACTGGCTGACCGCCCATCCTGACGTGCATCTTTCGGTGATGACTCACGAACTGGCTCATCCGTTTATGACGCTGGAACCACATCGATATCACTTCACCCGCTTCGGGTCCCTCGAGGATTACGTCTGTTTCTTACGCTCGCTCGATATTGGCTTGGCCCCACTGCTTTGCACTGGCTACAACCGCGGCCGCTCGGACGTGAAATTTCTCGAATATGCCAGTCAGGGAGTTGCGGGGATCTATGCCGACCTGGCCCCGTATCAGTCCAGCGTCAAACATGGCGAGACCGGTTTACTATGCAATGGCGCTCCCGGTATGATTGCGGCCCTTGATCGTTTGGCTCATGAGACGGATTTACGTCACCAGATTCGTCACCGCGCGTATGCTTATGTGGCAGAGAATCGTCGTCTGCACGAGAACGTGTTGGAACGAGTCCGCTGGTATCAGAGTCTGCTGCCGCATCCTGTCATCGAAAATGTGACGCTCCCTCTCTCCGTTCAGCAGGCGATCTCATCACAAGAGGGGAACTACATTTCTCTGCGCCCCGGTGAACCGGAACGACTCTTACTCGCCTCGATGTCACCATCGACTAGTGCCGAAGCCCTTCGGCAACTGAGTCCGCTGACGCAGCAAACTCCCGATTACGTTGCGGCCCTTGCGCGCCAGGGGCAATTACTGAATGACACTCGCGACCATCTCCGAGCGCACCAGGTGCTCGATCAGGCCCGCTTGCTGGCTCCAAAATGCCCGCGCGTGCTGAGCGAACTGGGGCGCTCCTGGTTTTGCCTCAACAAGCCCCTGCAGGCTCGGCAATTATTAGAAGCAGCAATCCAGGCAGACGAGAATTACCTTCCCGCCTGGCAATACCTGCTGCGACTGATCCGTCTCAATGGCATGACCGATGGCGCCGAGTGGGCCAATCGAGCCGAAACGCAATTTCCGCACTGCTATTCGCTGGCGATCCTGGCGGCTCAAATCCATCCGCTCCCCGAATCACTGCGGGCGTTGTCTCGCATGGTCGATCGGATCGCACCGAGCATTGTCCCGCGTGAGCGAGCCACCGTTTTACGCGCGATTCGCCAAGAACTGGCAGGACTCATTTCGTCAGCGTCCGGGAGTCCCGAATGGATGCACCTGCTCAAGCAAATGTGCGCGCTCTTCCCCGAGTCCGCCTGGTTGGCGAATGAACTGGGGTGCGAGCTACAGCGCATCGGACGGGGGAGCGAGGCTCATCGCTGGCATTCGCAGGCTTTTCAGCTGCGTCAGCAGGCATTGATTTATCAGGATGAGTTTCCCAAACAGGAGGCGGCTCCCTGGGGTTGGCAGTTTTCGGATCATATTCACACCCACCCCACCGCCGAATGATCTTCAGCGGGTGGCGTAAGCTCCATTCATCACAGGATTTGCTTTGGAAATTCCGTGACCGAGGCAAGTTCGAATGGCTTCGGCTGCGACTCGAACTTGATCCTGAGAAACATCAAGATGCGTACAGGCTCGCAGACGCTGCGGGCCTGTTGGATTAATTTTTACACCTTGTTCGAGCAATCGCGAAGAAAGCTGTGCGGCCGTTCCCCGTGCAGAATCAACATCAAAGAAAACAAGATTGGATTCCACCTCTTCTGGATTCAGATGAATACCATCAATTGCCGAAGTCAATTCGGCAAATACCCGAGCGTTTTGGTGGTCTTCGTGCAATCGTTCGATGTGATGTTCCAAAGCGTAGATCGCTGCCGCAGCCATCATCCCGGCCTGCCGTAATGCCCCCCCAAACAGCTTACGTGCCCGCCGCGCTCGATAAATCGTGGCGGCATCACCGACCAGAATCGAACCCATCGGACAACCCAGACCTTTGGAAAAGCAGACGGAAATGGAATCCACATGAGCAACAAAGTCTTTCACTTGATAGCCCATGGAAGCGGCAGCGTTAAACAGTCGTGCCCCATCCAGATGAACTTTCAGCCCATTTCGGTGTGCCCACTCCCCGACACGCGCCATCTGCCCTAACGGCCAGACGCGGCCTCCCCCCAGATTGGTCGTGTTCTCGACGCAAAGCAGGCGCGTGATACAGCAGTGTTGATTATCGGGTCGGACCTTTCCCTCCAGGTCATCGATGTCGAGCAAACCACCACGTCCTCGCAGCAGGCGAGCGGAAACGCCGCTGAGTGCTGCGGCGCCACCTGCTTCGTAGTTGACGATATGCCCGGTCTCGTCAATCAAGATTTCATCACCTTGCTGGCAATGAGCACGGATGGCCATCTGATTCGACTGGGTTCCTGAACAGTTGTAGACAGCCGCCTCTTTTCCCAAGAGATCGGCCATGATTTTTTCCAGGCGATTGACCGTCGGATCTTCTCCTGACATATCATCACCGACTTCTGCACTGGCAATTGCGGCTCGCATTCCTGCCGTGGGTTTGGTCACTGTGTCACTACGAAGATCAATGTCACTACGAAGATCAATGTTTCTGCGAAGATCAATCATCTCATCGGCCATGGGGTCTGCTTTCTCGGTGAGAGTTACCGAAAGAGTTTCAGGAATAAGGCAAACCGGCAACTCTCAACGATTCACCGGTCGGAATCTCACCTGTTGGAATCGATTATCCATTTGGGGTCAGTTCAACTTTTTTTTAACGACCTTTTTGGTGCTAATCTGGTAATTACCACGTTTCTCATCAAAATCGAGTTTAATCAGGCCTGCGTCTTCAATGTCGTGCAACAGGTCTGTGAAGCTGCCGTATCCATAATACCCTTCATTGAAACCGGGATGAACCCGTTTAATTGCCTGTTTCAGCATTGAACCCCAGATCGGTGGGTCGTAGTCGAGTTCAAGCGAGTTCAAGACTTCGAGCAAGCGATCGTAGGCTTCCTGTTTTTTGTCTTCTCGTTTTACGGTCCCCGGTTTGGCTGGGATGACCGGCTTTTGAGCCATGCGAATCAAGTCATCGTAGTAGATGAACTCGTCACAATTGGCAATTAACAGATCCGATGTGGAACTTTTTACGCCACAGCCGATCACGCGCTTGTTATTTTCCTTCAACTTGGAAACCAGTGGCGAAAAATCGCTGTCACCGGAAATGAGTGCAAAAACATCAATGTGCTGCTTGGCATAGCAAAGATCAATCGCGTCGACGACCATACGAATGTCCGCACTGTTCTTACCACTCATTTTGCTCTGCGGAATATCAATCAGCTCGATCCCCTGAGCGTGAAACTCCCGAACCGCGTCGCGATAATTGCTCCAGTCACAATAGGCGCGTTTGTGGACGATCCGCCCTTTTTCTAAAAGTCGCTTCAGGATCAGCTGAATCTGAAAGGCGCCCGCTTTCATATGGCGAACGCCAATCGCGAGATTCTCAAAGTCCACAAACACTGCAATCAGAGGCTCATCAGACATTCAGGCTTGCCTTTTGCTTATGGAACATTGCTGACTCAACAGAAAGAATCGAGGATGAGGATAACTCACCGACTTTGTTTCGTGGAGTACCGGGCATCAGAATCTTTTCCAAATCTTGGACTGGAATCCCCAGACAGCGAACGCGACGATTATCAGACCTGTTGCGGCTCCGCCGATATCGTAAAGCCAGTCCTTGAGGTCGGCGTTGCGATGAACAAGCAGCTGAGTCAACTCGTCAAACACCCCATATGCGGCCAGCATCAGCCACTTTCCGGAAAGATTGACCCAGGTGAGAGCCCCCTGAGTCGCCCGCCAAATGGCCCAGAGCATCCCCAAGCCCGCGTAAGCAAAAAAATGAATAACCTTATCGGAATCTTCCGGGAGCATTCCAGGGGGGATCTTGGAGTGAGTCCCATAAAATAGGGCGATCCAATAAACACACAGAACCAGCATCGCGCAGCGTGTCAGTCGGGATGTCGGTCCCAGATCTGCGTCGATTTCAGGTGAAGTCTTCATGGTTGACCCTGTGTTTCCTAGCCGTCCTGTCACAGATCATGCAGGATTGGTCTCCGATTTCTCGTCGCCATTTTCGCGAGGAGGTTCTAAGCGATCGCGCGTGGGATCCGACCCATTCGGGTTTCGCGGCCGGGGATTGGGGCGCGAATCGTGCCGGGGTTTGGGATCTCGTAGCGGGTTGTCTGGGGACGAAGTCGCTTGAATCGCCCCTTCTTGAGGAAGTCCCTCGTCCGCCGGATTTTCCTGTGTCAGCTCGCTCGACTTGGATGGTTTCGTATTGACCGATGGTTTCGTATTGACCACGGTCAAGACATCTTTTGCATCGGTCATCACCTGACGCTGGCCTTCGTATTGGATCACCAATTTTTGCGCCAGCAATTCCTGGCCGATCACCCGCCCCGTCCCCTGTTTGGTCACCACCGTCGCCCCAATCGGGGGCATTTCCTTGCGGTGTTCTTCGTAGGTGTCATATTCGTAGCGGAGGCAGCATTTTAACCGACCACAGCGACCCGAGATTTTCGACGGGTCCAGTGTCGCCTTCTGCATCTTGGCCATTTTCATCGAGACCGGAGGCATTTCTCGCAAGAAGGTGCTGCAGCAGACCGGTTGACCACAGTCGCCATAGTCTGCGAGCAGTTTGGCTTCGTCCCGAATCCCAATTTGACGCATCTCAATCCGGACGTGAAACAGTTTCGCCAACCCTTTGACCAAGTCCCGAAAATCGACTCGTTGCTCGGAAACATAATAAAAAATCAGCCGTTCGCCACCGATCACCTGTTCGGCATCGATCAGTTGCATTTGCATGTTGCGTTCGCGAATCAAGTCAAGGCAACCCGCGAATGCCTGCTTCTCAAACAACAGGGCGCGGTCCCGTTCGACCTCATCTTCCGGTGTCGCAATCCGGATAATCCGTCCGTGGGATTCCGTCGTACCGAGATAGGTTCGCGTCTGTTCGGTTGCCGTGCTGAGGACGGTACCCCATTCATGCCCGCGTTCACTGCGAACAATCACAAAAGAACCACGGGGGAGTGCACTGAATCCACGAGCGGTAAATTCGCCGAGGATGCGCGTGACCCCATACCGCACAATGTATGACAGATCTTCTGCGTGAGTATCCATAAAGCCTTCAAAACGGAGGCGGTTGTAACAAAGCGTCATTTTCCCGGAACCGGGAAGAACGCAGTATAGTCAGGAAGTGACAACAAACGCCAAGCTGTCAGGGTGTTTGGTCGGGAAAAAGGGTGTTTGGTCGGGAAAATCAGTTGAGTCCGCACATCGCGCGACCACTTGTTGCCGCGCTGTTTGCCACATTGTGAGTTTCATTTGTGGCAAATTGAGATTCTCCATGATACCCTCTTGCCAAATCTTCAAATCTCACGAGTGGTATTCTTGCTTTCACGAGTGGTGTTCTTGCGTGAAAAATTCCAAGATACCGGACAAGGTTCGGCGACGCTTCACGGCGGTTGCCAGAACATTTGGTAGATCGTTTGTATGGGGCTCAGAATGAGTGTTTCTGTTTTGGTGACTGGTGGCGGCGGGTTTATCGGGACTTGGGTGCTGCGGGAATTATTATCACGGGGTGCGACACCCGTCGTACTCGACCTGCAGAAAAATACCCCCCGTTGGCAAAAGATTCTTGGCCCAGCGGCGGATCGAATCGAGTTTGTTTCGGGAAGCTTGCTGGATCGACCGTTGCTGGCAAAAATCATGGACGATTTTCCGATTTCGCACATCATTCATCTCGCCGCACTTTTGACCCCGGATTGCCAACAGGATCCCTTCAAAGGAGCGGAAGTCAATATCCTGGGAAGTATGGCGCTCATGGAACTCGCACGCATTCATGCAGGGCGAATTCGTGGCATTTCGTACGCCAGCTCCTATGCGGTTTACGGTCCGGAAATCGATGATCAAGCACTCGGCTTGAAGTCCGCTGAAAACCGCCCACCGTCGTTCTACGGTGCATTTAAAATGTCTTTTGATTTGATGGCCGAGCAATACTGGCGGCATTTTCGCGTCGCATCGGTTGGAATCAGGCCCCACGTCGCGTATGGACCTGAAAGAACGGTCGGGTTGACCGCAGGGCCTTCCCAGGCGGCTCGGGCTGCCGCCTGCGGAGAACCCTATGTCATCAACTACCGGGGGCGAGTCGGCTATGACTACGTTGAAGATGTCGCACTCTCCTTCGTCCGCTCCGCCTTAGAGACCCCAGCAGGCTGGGCCGTGGTTGACCTCCCCAGTCATCTGGCGACAACCGAAGAAGTGGTCGAGGTGATTGATCAGGTCGTTCCTGGATCGGGGTCGCAGATTACGATCAATGGCCCGGAAATCCCGTCGAATATTCCCCCCAAACCGAACTTTATCTCGACACTCTTTCCTGACTGGTCTCCTGTCACGCTGGAGCAAGGGATCCGCAAAACCGTTGAATTTTACCGAAAGCAAAAATCCTGATGAGCCATGATCAGACTGCAAAACCGATTTCCATCACCGCCTTGAAGGCGTTCTGTATCGAAGCGCTGACGCGAGTTGGAATGTCGCCTGTCGATGCGGAAACCACCGCCGATGCACTGGTGACCACCGATGCGATGGGAGTCTTTACGCACGGAACAAAGCTCTTGGCAGGATACCTGAATAAACTCAAAGGGGGCGGTTATCGTGCGGCCGCAGTTCCACGAATCGAGCGTGAGGGACTTGGGTGGGCGTTGATTGACGGGGAATCGGCACTAGGGCAGGTCGGAAGTCACTTCGCGATGCAAACCGCGATGGCCAAAGCGAGGAATGTGGGAATCGCTTATGTCGGTTTGCGAAATACCGGGCATATTGGTGCTGCGGGCTATTATGCAGCCACGGCAGCGCGGGCCGGTTTCATCGGCATGGTGACCGGGAACGATATTCCCAGTGTTGCGGCGCCTGGATCCAGCGGAGCGGTTCTCGGCAGTAACCCCATTGCTTATGGGATTCCCGTTGGCAATCGTGATCCGATCGTGCTGGATATGGCAACCGCCGCTGTCGCGGGTGGAAAGATTTATGCCGCACTTTCGCGGGGTGAGCCAATCCCTTCGTCGTGGCTGATTGACTCGCAAGGTCAGCCGACTTCGGATGGAACCCTTTACCCGGATCGAGCCGCACTGGCACCGATGGCGGGACACAAAGGATATGGGTTTGGACTGTGGTGCGAGATTCTTTCTGCGATCCTTCCCGGTGGAAATATGACTTGGCAGGTTGGCAGTTGGATTTTTGACGACGCCTCGAAGCCCTCGTTCCACAATGCTGCATTTATCGCGATCGATATTTCCGCCATGGGCCCGCCCGAGCAATTCGAAAAACGCCTGCAGCGCCTGATCGACGAAATTCACGCCACGAAAACGGCACCAGGAATCAAACGTGTGCTGCTACCAGGTGAACGCGAATGGGAGCTTCATCGCCATTCTCAAACCGCTGGTATCCTGTTGCCCGCAGATGTCCTGGAAAAGCTGGGGCAAGCCGCCAAACACGCAGGAATCGCCTCGCCCATTCCTGCATAAGCGGAAACAACGTCCGTAAAGGAACCCGCATGGATCCCACAAAGTTTTTTGCGGCGGGAATCGGGCGAATTCCGCCAGCGAAAGATCTTCATTCCAAGCCCCTCCAACGCACACCAATCGGCGAGGAAGGGGCGAGCGTCTTACTCGCCTGACCGGAAATAAAAGGTTTGGATTCAGGTGGCAGCAGCGTCACGCATTATTTGGCCGATGTTGTTGCCGCCGTTGAAGTGGGGATGGCGACTCCAGACCGGTCACAAACGCGTAATTGAAAGCTCCAAGCCTGGGCCCACTCTTCTTTCTGCTCATTCTGGCACACCTTGAGCAGAATCACGTTAGGACCGGGCTTGAATTTGGCGGTGACTTTATACTGATCAAGGAATGTTCCACGGTGGTATTCGTCTCGTGCGAAGATTTGAACTCCATTCACCCACAGCTTCCAGGCATTGGGTGTCCCCAGCCGGATTTCCAGATCGCGGGCTTGATCCGAGACAAATGTGGTTGTCGCATAGGTGACAGCCCCTTTGAAAGGCTCGGTTTTTTTCGCGATATCGAACGTACCATACTCGTCCTCGGTGGCAAAAGGCTTCCACTCGATCTCGCCGGACTTACCTGCATACTTCCCCTTCAGGTTCACTTCCTTCTCGGGAGGGTAAGCGACTTCGAATCCTTTTAGCCCGACGTTGTCGAACGGGCCAATCAGATTCCATTCGGTGAGGAATCCAAAGTGCTTTTGCAGGTCAACCGTTTCACCGAGCTCGCGGAGCGGTTTCACGATCGCTTTGACTTGATCATCATCAATCGCACCACTGAGGGCTTGACGCAGAAGTTTTGCTTCCGCCTCCTTTTCGTTTGCATCATGTGCTGTTGTTGCCTGGGTCATCAGCCGCTCGACCGCATCCCGGCGAAACTCAGGGCTTGCATCATTGAGCATGCCTGGGATCAGTCGATCGCTTGCCGTGGCGTCAACTTTGATTAACCACTCGTAGGCGAGACGACGGGCTTCAGGCGAACGATCCGTGTCCTTGACAAAGGACTCCAGCGCCGCCGCAGGAAGTTTCCCCGTCTTTTTCAAAGCACGATCGGCGACGGTATCGACGGTAGAACGGAGCCAATTAACCGCCAGCGGACTGGCCCCCTCAAAACTCCTCAGCAGTAACGGTAACGATTCAACGGGAGCATTTGCGAGTTCTTTGACTGCGACGATCGCCGCAGCATGTCCCTTACCCTCTGCTCCGACCGACTTGATCGCACGCAGATTTTCGTCCACCGAGGCGGCGCGAAGAGAAAGTCCGAGCGCGAGAAAAGCACTCACACAACAGACAACAAAACACCGATTCTGAACATGCACTCTCATGACCAACGCTCCTCTGCCCGCAGAACTGGTCGAGTGACAAATTCTGCGGATTGGATTCCAGCGGACTGAATTCTTGTCGGCTTGAAGTGAGCCACACAGCGAATCGATGGACCCTCCCTTGATCCGCAGAGAGATTCTAACATCCTTTTGGCAAAAATGACCAACGTTAGCAGGGAGAATCTCGCCCCAATTCCGACGAGACGCTCACGCTCAGCCGAAAACGGAGTTGCTGCGGCGAAAGGGGAATTGCGATCGATCTGCGAGGGATTGCAGCAATGGGAATGGTTCGTCAGGGTCTAAAAACTTGTACCTTAAGAGACGAGCCGATTGATCTTGTTTTTGGGGTTGTGTCATGACGTGTCGGATTCCTTGTTTGGCGATGATCATCACGTTGCTGGCGACATCGTTCCCCAATGCCGCAGAGCCCACCGCAGCGGATCTGGAATTTTTTGAAACAAAAGTCCGGCCAATCCTCTATGAACACTGCTTTTCTTGCCACAGCGCGCAAGCGAACCACAGCGCGCAAGCGAAATCGGTGAAAGGGGGGTTTCTTCCTGCGAAAGCCAAACATATTATCCAATTGTTCATGCCCGGTGGTCCTTCGCAGGTCGACACCTTCGATTGCAAGCCGCAGATTGCACAATATGCTCGGCAGCGTCCTTCTGAAGTCGACCGTAAGTCGCTTCGCAGCACAAAAGATTGAACGGGGGGTCCGGATGGTCCAGGTTTCGCTGTCAATCGATGGGTACGATATCGCCTGGGATACGGGACACGACGATATTCAAGGGGGGCACGCGCGCTTGGCCAAAGCCTGTGATCAGGGGATCGCGGCACTGATCACCGATTGAAAACAACGTGGATTGTTCGAGGAAACCTTGATGATTTCGGGTGGCGAGTTTGGACGAGCACCGACATCTGAAGGGGCAAAAGGACGCGACCACGATCACTACGGGTTCACGCACTGGCTAGCCGGTGGGGGTGTGAAACGAGGATTCAGTTACGGTGCAACCGATTCGTTTGGATTGAGTGCCGTAGAAAATCGTGTCCATGTTCACGATCTCCTTACCACAATCCTGCACCTGATGGGATTGAACCATGAACGTTTGACTTACCGGTATTCGGGGCGGGACTTTCGGCTCACGGATGTTCATGGTCACGTCGTCGATGCGATTCTCGCCTGATTTTTATGGACAAACCGAGCCTGCCGAATTGTCCAGGGTCAAACGAAGAGATTAGCGCGCGGTATAACCACCATCGGCCATGAGCAGCGACCCTGTAACGAACGAGGCCTCGTCCGACGCCAGGAACAGAATTGGATATGCGATTTCGCGGGGCTCAGCAATCCGCTTCAGAAGATGAGCCCCGCCCCATTCGGCATCGGCATCGGCAGCTTGCCGGTCCATCCCCCCCTCCGATGTGATTCGCTCGACAATCTGGGTCCAGACCGCTCCTGGCCCAACCGCATTCACACGAATGCGATCGACCGCCAGATCCATGGCCATGCAGCGCGTCATATTCGCGATTGCCGCCTTGGTTGCATTGTAAGTGACCATTTGCGGCTGAGCGATGACACTCGAAATCGAGGCGAGATTGACGATCGCACCCCCCCCGCTGCGGCGCATTACAGGGACGCAATACTTTGCGCAGAGCGCCGGACCAATGACGTTGACATTCAGGATTTCATGCCACTCTTCCACCGTGGCATCAATTCCCTTCAGCACAAAAACAGCCGCATTATTCACAAGAATGTCGATACGACCAAACTCGTTTTCTGCCGCTGAGACCATCGCCTGAATGCTGGCTTCGTTCCCGACATCGGTCTGGATAAACAGAGCGCGTCCACCACGACTGAGAATCCCTTGAGCCACTTCACGCCCAGTGACTTCATTTCGTTCCGCCACAATCACTGCGGCACCCTGTTCGGCAAATAACTCGCAGGTTGCTCGACCAATTCCCGCTCCCCCACCCGTGATCACCGCAACCTTGTTTTTCAAACGATCCATGAAATGTTGCCTTGCTCAGAAGAGGGGACCTGAAAACGAGAAAATTGCCGATTTTCTTTTTCACGAATCTGATTCGTTCGACGGACTTTGATTCCACTGGCAGTTGATCGAAAAATCGACCACCTACGCGGAATAGCAATGTCACCACAAGATCAGGATACCGTGTGGATTACTTTGATTTGGCGAGATCAACAAAGAGAATCATCGAAGGATTGCCAACGGGTGTGAAATGCCCGGTGAACTTAAGGCCACCGGTTTTCCGATCGACCTGGAAGACGGCGATATTGTCGGCTCGCTGATTGCACGAGTAGAGAAAATTCCCAGTCGGATCAAAATCAAAACTGCGGGGATAATTCCCTCGCGTCCATTCGTCCGCAACAAAGGTCAACTCGCCAGTTGCTCCGATCGAAAAAATTCCGATACTGTCGTGCAGACGGTTGCCAGCATACAGGAATTTTCCATCGGCGGAGACCAGAATCTCGGAACAGAAATTACTTCCTGTATATCCTGGTGGTAACGACGAAATGGTTTGGCGTGAAGTCAATCGACCTGATGTCTTGTTGAAATCAAACAGGACAACCGTCGAACCTTCTTCCTGGATTGAGTACAACCAGCGACCATTCGGATGAAAATGAAAATGTCGCGGCCCGTCTCCTGCGGGAAGAGTCACAGAAGGGGGATCGTTGGCAAATAGTTTTCCGCTTTCAGCATCAAGTTTCCAGACAAAAATTTGATCAAGCCCTAGATCGACATGAAGCACGAATTGCCCTGTCGGATCCGCTTGAATCATGTGCGCATGTGTTCGATCGTGACCGCTAAAAGCGAAGCTTCCCTCGGGGGCATGCACGGCTTGGGTAGGTCCAAGTGTTCCCTGATCTTGCTTGATATCGGACGCTTTTCCGATTTTTCCGTCAGCCAGAATTGGTAATACTGAGACCGATCCACCGAAGTAATTGGCGACAAGCAGAAATCGACCCGAGGGGTGAATGCTGACGTACGTCGGCCCAGCCCCTCCCGAAGGAACCGTATTGAGCAACTCAAGCTGCCCATTCGTTCGATTGATCGTAAACGCACTGACTGTTCCCTCTTTGTCCTCGCCGACTCGATCAGTCTCATTGGCTGAATAGAGGCGGTCGCCCGCCACATTGACCGCCAGACAACTGGGACTGGTCCCTAACTCGAATGTTCCGGCGGGGGTCATCGCACCGGTTGTACGATTAACCTGAAAAATATGGATTCCTCGTCCATTCCCCGGAGGGAGGTCAACCTGTGTTGGCAAAACATCCTTGAGCGGTGAACTGAACGTTCCCACGTAGGCCAAAAGCGGCCCCTTCGGCTGATCTGCCGATGCGATTTCGTCTGCCTGAACATTCAGCAAAGGGAACGCCAACGGAACGACTCCCATGGATACAAGCGAACTCATGAGGAATGAGCGACGGGAAGATTCAGTTGGCGTCATAGCTAAACTGTCCAAATTGTCAGGAAAGATCACCTTGTCAGGAAAGATCACCTTGTCAGGAAAGATCACCGCTATTCCAAGAGTCTGCTGCGGTTGGATTGGAGAGTACGACCACCGCACCAACCGCGTTGCATTTTATGAAAGACGGTGCTTTCTCAAAAGACTCGATGTGCCAGCACTTACTTGACCTGAATGGCCTGTACATGCTTGATCGCTTCAATCGCGGCATCGGCACCGCCGACTTCGCTCAGGAACTTAGCGGTTGCGTGCAGCATGGCCAGATCCACGCGATGCCCACCCGCTGACGTGACCACGCTTGAAAGGGACTTTCTCACGCCGACTTTCCGACCACGGTTCGAAGCAGGATTCATCCCAAGCTTTTTCCGCCCCGTATAAAACGCAACAGAGAAGCTATTCTTGTTGATTTTGGCAGTGGGGTATCTTTCCAAAATGGCGTCATTTGCCTCTTTGGCCGATGCGTTGGGGTTAGCAGTCAGGATTTCGCGAATTACGGTTGTCATGTTGAAGTGAGCGGGGGCGGATTTCTTGGCCATGGGGGATCTCCATAAAGGGGCTTCTCGTAAAATTAACACAGCAAGCGATGATAAAAGCAAGATAATTCACGAATGTCAAGCGGTAAGCCGACTTAATCGGTGATAAACCGCTAAAATTACGGTTTTACCCTAAAATAATGGGTGGTCGGGTCGATCGAAAACCCTAAGCCCCGCGCTCTAAGGGTAATCTTGAGATAAATGGCAAAAATTTGGCGATAGAAGTTCTGGCTCGTTCCTGCGAGCGTTGGTGGCCAAAATCCTCTCTTTCCTGATTGGCGTCGACTCGTTTTCCGCAGAATTCACGTGGGCTTGTTTTCACCAGTGAGTCTTCCATTCGGGGCCATCTCACATCAAAAGACAATCTGGGTGGTCTGCAGAGATCGAATTCGGGTTGATTTATTTTCGCGAGGGCAAGCCATAATCGAACGGGCGACAGAGCATCGCGGGCCGAGCGTGCTGCCACGTTTGATTCAAAATGAACTGTAGTTAAACTCATCAATATTCAGTCGGTTGTTCCCGAATTCGCGTCTTTTTCTGATTCGTATTGCTTGCGGAACCGGAAGCATTCATCAATCCTTCTCACCAAAATTGGAGGGCGAACTTCGGCTGAGAGAGACCTCCGAGCAGGTGATCTCAGTCGATTTCAATGGCTTTGAATAGCCGAAATCCCGAGGCATTCCCGGTGATCCGCTTTACTTTGCTGTTGAATCCCTCGACGACACTGGAGAGGAGTGCGACGTTTGCGCGAAATCCGTTTAAAATCCGTACGGTTAACTCTGTTTTCTGGACCAGAAAACAGAGTTAATTTGAGAGACCAGCCACCAGCCACCAGCCACCAGCCCGCTATTTGGTTTTTCGGCAGTGGCGATGCCACAGAAAGTTCACAAACCTATTTTCCATGGCAAGGCTTCGAACATCCATGCTGATCTCGATGCCTGCTTATGCCCGGCGCGCCGCCAAAAGACGATTCATCCAACCTCTCAGATATCGTGACTCCCAATCACGCTCGTCGGTCAAACACATCAAACCAACATTGATCTTTGTTTCTGTGGCCGCTTCGTAGTTCTGTGGCGGCTTCGTAGTAAAGACTCGAACGACTCAGTCCCACTAAACCGCATGGATAACCAATACTTCGTTGGGATGAGCCTGTGTCCATCAACGACAAATGCCGATTGATCCAAAAATCCCGCTCATGACATCATCGATGACAAGAATCGATGGCAAGAATCGATGGCAAGACAGAGAGATTAGCCTTGATGGCTTGCGATCGCTGGCCGCAACGCGATCGGTAAAAAACGATCTTCGGTAAGTCGAATCGAGATCGGCGCAGAGCAATCAAGTCGTGGGTGCCGCCGAGGGGAGGACCATATCGGCCTGCCAGAATCTCGAAAGTTTTTGGATGATTTCGATGAATTTAGTAAGATCGAGCGGTTTGGTGAGAAAGGCTTCGACTTGCAGAGCACCCAGTTGGGCTTGTTCTCCATCACCGGTCATCACAACGACCGGAATGGATTTTAAATGATCGTCACTCCGAACACTTTCCAGCAGTTCTTGACCATCCATTCCGGGAAGCTTGAGGTCGAGCAGCAGCAGGTCTGGACGAGGTGCGAGGGTGTATTTCCCCTGGCGCTGCAGGAAATGCAGTGCCTCCAGGCCGTCGCTGAGCCAAGTCAAGCGGTGCTGAATCTGGCCTCGTGAGAGCGCCCCAATCGCGATCCGGGCAAACATCAGGCTGTCCTCGACCAACAAAATTTCCATTGGCCGGCCAACGGTTTCAGAAGCCATGATTCAGTTCTCGCAAGCAAACGCGTTCCGGGAAATTGCAAAGATCCTGTGTCAACATCTGTGGTCCCTTCTCTGGTCGAAGCAGCCCAGACGGCTGTCAGTCACGTTTTCGCGGGGATTTACTCGGTCAGGGGCTTTGGGGCAGGCCAGATGGAGAAAAGAACCCCCCAGGCCACGAGCGGCAACCCACAACAGAGCGCCATCCCAAGATCAAAGGATTTTGTTTGATCAATGTATCGCCCAAAAACCATTTGCAGGGGCGAGGTTGTCACCCAGGCAATGGTACCAAGCAACCCGGAAACTTTGCCCAGATGTTGCGACGAAACCTCTTGAGCAAACGAGTAATAGCAAGGGAAGAGGCCCAGTGAACCAAATGCGACCATCATCAACACGGCAAACAGGCGATCTCCAGCGGGAAGCCAGGGAATCAGTCCGCCAGTGGCGACCAGCGCGGCGCAAATTCCAAAAGCGATCATGCGCGACCGATGAACACTGATGCCCGACTGAAACAGCAACCGGGTTATCAAGCCGGCGGACAAGCACCCTGCCTCAGTCGCGAGATGATAGAAAAACATGAAACCCAGCATCGATTGTTCGGGGTATCCTCGACCCGTCTGCAGAAATTTCGGCATCCAGGCGCGAAAGAGTTGCCAGCAGGCGTTGATGCAAATCACTGTCACCACCAGTGCCAGAAATTTCCAGGTGAAAATTGCCGAGAAAAACGTCTCACTTTGTTGTTGAGGATCCGGTTCTCCGGGTGCAGATTTTTCACGTGGCTGGGGGGCCAAATCTTCAGAGCGCGTCGAGCAAATCCAAAGTACTGCCCAAATCGAACCGACCGCCGCAATGATCTGAAAGGCGGGACGCCAACTGCCGGGGACATTGGTCGGGTTACCGTCTTCATTGGTCAGAAAATACATCATGATCAGCGGAGTGATGCACGCTCCGATCGCCGTTCCTCCCTGCAGAACACTATTCCCGAGCGTCCGATTTTCCGGTGAAAGGAGTCGGTGCGTCGTAATCAGACCGCAGGGCCAATGGCCTGCTTCAAACAAACCAAGAAACATCCGGCACATTAACAATGCGAAATACGTCTCGACAAATCCGGTGAGAAATCCCATCAAGGACCAGAGCAATAACACCATGGGGTAGAGCCAGCGAATGTTGATCCGATCCGCGATGGTGCCGAAAACCATCGCCCCCGCAGCGAATGCCAAGCCGAAAACCATTTCCAGCGCACCGTACTGCGAGTCGTTGATTTTGAATTCGTCGGTGATCCGGACCGAGACCGTCGACAAAGTCTGGCGATCCATGTAATTGATCGTACTTGCACAGAGCAGCAATCCGCAAATCCACCATGTCCAGAATGATTGCGAGCGGGGTTCTGTTGTCATGCGGCCAATTTCTTGAAAGGAACTGGGGGGGAATTCGGCGGCTTAGCGTTTAGCAAAGTTTTCCAGCAGTTTTAGCCCCACCTTTTGACTTTTCTCTGGATGAAACTGCGTTGCGAACAGGTTACCACGTGCGACCATCGAGACAAAGGGTCTTCCATAGTCCGTTCTGGCTGCAATCACGGACTCGTCCTGGGGGCGAACATAATAGCTATGCACAAAGTAGACCGAAGCTTCTTGCGGAATCCCCTGCAAGAGGGGGCTTTCACCCGTCCGGTTCAGCGTATTCCAGCCCATGTGGGGAACTTTCAGGTCGGCGACGACGGGGAACCGCACGACATCGCCCGCCAAAACGCCCAGTCCCTGCCATTCACCCTCTTCGTGGCTCACATCAAACAGCAACTGCAGTCCCAGGCAAATTCCCAGAAAGGGTTTGTCACGACGAATATGTTCTCGAATCGGCTCGACCAGTTCCAGACGCTGCAATTCATGGATCGCATCGCGGAAGGCTCCTACCCCAGGGAGGACCAGTTGGTCTGCTGCGGCAATCTGTTCAGGCTGCGAAACAATCTCGGCGGCAATCCCGAGTTTCTCGAACCCCTTTTGGACGCTGCGAAGATTGCCCATACCATAGTCGACGATTCGGATCATATTCGATAGTTGTCGCAAAAGAAAAAAGTGAGGCTCAGTTCAAGGGACAGGGACACAGGCGAAAGGGATTGGTGGGACTTTTTACCGATCTGATCGGCTCATGAATCCGACAGGCCCCGCTCCAACAAGGTTCAGACTCCAACAAGGTTCAGACTCCAAATCGACGAGCCAGTTCCACCAGCGTTTTGACCATGTGGCCGGTGGCACCGGCTTCGCGATGGGGTTTGTTCGATGAGGCAAAGGCTGGGCCGGCGATGTCGAGATGAACCCACGGCTTTTTGCCGACAAAATGCTGCAGAAAGCGTGCAGCGGTGATCGCACCCCCCCAGCGTCCGCCGGTGTTCTTGATATCGCCAATATCTCCCTTGATCAGGTCTTCGTACGAATCCCACATCGGCATTTGCCAAACATCTTCACCCGTCGTTTTCGCCGCAGCGAGGAGGATATCGCACCAGCGTTGATCGTTGGTGAAGGCTCCCGAGACATCTTCGCCCAATGCCACGACGCAGGCACCCGTCAAAGTGGCGAGATCGACGATTCGATCAACTCCTGCATCCACTGCGTAACTGAGCACATCGGCCAGGACCAGTCGCCCTTCGGCGTCGGTATTTAACACTTCGATAGTGACACCATTCCGGGCGGTGAGGATATCACCCAGCTTGAACGCATTACCACCAATCATGTTTTCGACCAGCCCCATGTAGCCCACGACGTTTACGGGGAGATTGAGTCGGGCGATGGCGGTCATGGCACCGAGTACTGTGGCCGCTCCGGCCATATCGCATTTCATGGTCAGCATACCATCGGTCGGCTTTAACGAGAGGCCGCCGCTGTCGAAGGTCACCCCTTTCCCCACGAGAGCGAGACGCGGACCGTTGGGGCCTCCCCCGTTGTGTTCGACGATCACCATACACGGTGGTTGCGGACTACCCTGTGCCACAGCGAGCAGCGATCCCATGCGCTCCTGCTGGAGTCGTGTCTGATCCAGCATTTCAAAACGCAGGCCAAACTCTTGGGCGACCGCTTCGGCCCGTTTGGCAAATCCCAGCGGCGTGATTTCTTGCGGTGGACGATTGACGAGATCGCGAGTGAGGTTGATCGCCTGTCCCATAATTCGCCCAAGTTCGATCGCCGCTTCGGCTTCAGGGGTGTTGGCGGTGATCAGCGTCAGGCTCATGAAGGGATGGCGACTTCGTTCCGTCCGGAACAGATCCTGCCCCAGTGAACCAATCTGGCCACTCGCGGTGGCCGACGCAATAAATCCTACCGTCGAGACGGCCCCCAGGGGATCTGTGGGAACGAGGATCGCGACCTTCGTGTTGGGTTTATCCGCGATCGCTCGAGTGGCAGTCATCAGCGCTTTATCAATTCGAGCCGGGCTGATTTCTTGGGCTGTTCCCAGTCCAATGAACAGCAGACGAGGGGCTCCAATTCCCACCACTCCACGAAGCATCACCGTAGAGGCGAGTTTTCCGGTCAGGTCGCCGAGGGACTTGAGCCGCGTTAACGTTCCGGACAACGCCTGATCTAACAACGTCAAGGGCCCTGTTAGTTCTGCTGATTCGATCACGGGAACGATCAGCCAGTCGGCTTCCACTTGGGTTAAAGGTTTGTCGGTGCGGCGAATCTCCATCGCGTCCGTAGTCCTTCCAGTATCATCAGTTGTAAAAGCGTTCACGGTAAGCCTCATCCAACGGCTCAACAACACCTATTCAACGCGAAACTGAGGCATTTCACAAGCCGTCGGGTATCAAGTTTTTTGTGGATCACCGAATGGCATTACGAATTTCCCCGCCGAGCCAGACGGATCGAGCCACACGGAAAATGCCCGATGGGCTCAGTTAATGAGGAGCAGGGGGGAAACGAAGGGGTTTGACAAACCGTTATTGTTCGGTTCCCTTCAGCCAAAACGCGAGGCGCCGTTGCATTTGGAATAAGACCCTTTACTATTGTATCGAGATTCGCGAATGCGAAATGGGGAAGCCTTGGACTAATCGTCGCTGAGGAATCGTGAATGCCATTGCAATCCGACAACATCGCTGGTGATTCCGATCCCGACCAGCGCTGGCTGGGGACCGAGGTTTCCAGTCTGTTGCCGCTCGCCTGGGAAGAAGTCCAGCGACATCGTTGGATCGAAAGTGAAAAAGCGAAACGAGATCTGGGGCGGGCCGCCGAAGCAGACTGGATCAATCGATATTGGTTGCCTTTTTGCCGCTTAAGACGAATCGAGCACATCGAAGGGGTTCGTTGCTGGTTCGAGTTTTCTCGCGACGATTTTGCAAAAATGACGCGACGAATCCTGGAAAACGATTCGTTGGCAATGACCATTCTGGAAATGATGAAACGGGGGCATCGTCCTGTGATCGAAAACCTGGAAGTCATGCTGTGGGCTCTTGATGAGGGCCTTCCCATGGAGCAGGTGCGAGAGATTCTTGAATCCATCCACATCAATGTTGCAAGACTGGATCCACCTGTCGAGTGGGTTCGATGAGCCCCCCGAGCGGGTACTTCGAACTGTTGATATCAAGGTAAACTCATGGGATGGCACCAGAAACAACTTCTTCTTCCCTCTTTTCGGCGGGGTTTTCATCTGATCACACCGCAGGTGTTGCGAGCCGTGCCGGAATTGGCGTCCATCCGGATCGGATTACTGCACATCTTCATCCAGCATACGTCGGCCTCGCTTTCGATTAACGAGAACGCCGACCCGGATGTTCCGGTCGATCTGGAGTCGGCATTGAACGCTCTCGTTCCCGAGGGATTTCCGTTTGTACACACGTGCGAGGGGCCCGATGACATGCCGGCTCATGTGAAATCGGCGCTGTTGGGAAGTTCGCTGACCATCCCCATTACCGACGGCCGCCCGGCATTGGGGACCTGGCAGGGGATTTATCTCTGTGAACATCGAAATCATGGTGGGCAGCGTTCGCTCATCCTGACGCTGCACGGCGAGATCTGAATTCCCCGGAATTTGTTTTTTTTCGCAACTTTCTCACTGCATGAGTGTTAAAACAGATTGAGCCCCGCCGTCTGCGGGGCGAGACCTGTTAATTTTTGCCAAATAGCGGTGAGAAAGTGGAAATCCGCGGCGGTTTCGAGTGTTCAGCCGTGACCCGTGATGAAGGAGGAAAACATGTCGTCAGTGGGCCAGGTCGAACAGCAGCAGTATTTCCGTGGAATGATCCCGATTTTTTCGTGGGCGATGCTGATCTGCGGGGGAACCGAAGCATCGGTCTGGGGGCACCCAGGACATTCACATTTTGCGGTCAAGGAACACCAACCGGACGAGGACCAGGAAGAAGCAGAGGTGATGATGCGGGGACGGCCTCTGGAGGCGGAAGATTTTCCACGGCTGCTGGCGATGCTGGACCCCAAGGAATCACGTTCCGATCAGAACAATGCCCCTGAAATGGCGCGGGCATTCGAAGCATTCGTCAAATCCAGAAGGATTCAAATTCGCTGGAACGAGCGATTCTTTTTTGTGGAATCGCGCGGGATTCCTGATCATCGCATGATGGTGGGAATCACTGCTTGGCAACAGCAAGTTCCGCTCCCACAAACCTATACGGGTGAAAATGCATGGCAAATTCCGCTGCATCCCGTCCCTGCGAAAAATCCGCTATCGGCCAAGAACCGGTTTTTACGCGGTGCCATTGCGATTGCTGCGAATGGGGTTCCGATCTTCAATCCGTTGAATAATCGAGGGGACGATGCATTCCTGTTCGGCGAACTGGATGAATTTGGTGGTCACTGCGGACGAGCCGATGATTACCACTATCACATTGCTCCTGTCCATCTCGAAAAAACCATTGGGAAAGGGTTGCCGATCGCTTATGCCCTGGATGGTTATCCCGTCTACGGCTATGAAGAACCCGATGGATCAAAGGTCAAAGGTCTGGATTCTTTCAATGGTCATCAGGATGCCAACGGGGACTATCATTATCATGCGACCAAAACCTATCCCTATCTGAATGGCGGGTTTCATGGTGAAGTGACCGAGCGGGGTGGTCAGGTTGATCCTCAGCCTCGAGCCGAACCGGTCCGTCCGGATGGTCGTCCGCTGCGGGATGCGAAGATCACCGATTTTGTCGAGAGTCAACCGGGATCTTATGTGCTCACTTACGAGTTACGTGGCAAAAAGGGGACGGTATCGTATGCCGTGGCTGCGGATGGGGGGACTAAGTTCACGTTCATTGATCCCGAGGGGGTCACGAAAAGTGAAACGTATCCTGCTCAGCGACGCGGTGGTGGCCGAAATGACCGACGCGATCCTCCGCCACGTCCCGATGCACCTCCCCCTCGAAGGGACGATCGGCGGCCCGACGGGCCTCCGCCGCAAGCAACAGCGATCCAACGTCGGACGGATTTGCCCGAGTTGCAGGTGACGAGTGCCGCGATCGATGCACAGGGAAGACTGTTAGCAGAATACACCTGCGATGGGGCCAGTGCATCCCCTCCGGTCGAATGGACCGGAGCACCGGTCGGAACAAAATCGTTTGTAGTCAGTCTCTGGCATACCGCTCCGGACCAGGAAAAATCTTATTGGGTCGTTTATGACATTCCTGCAGATGTGACGAAAATTGCCCGCAACTCGAAAAATGTCGGAACGGTTGGCCTGAATGATAAAAGGCGAGCGACTTATGACCCGATGTGCTCGAAAGGCCCCGGTGTCAAAACCTATCACTTGACCGTTTACGCCTTATCAGGACCGCCGAAATTGACCGCGGATCAGGCGACTCGTGCCAACTTGTTAACGGCCATCAAAGCGCTGAAGATTGCCGAAGGAACACTCGATTTCACCTACGAACGAAAGAAGTAACCTGAACATGCTGTTTCGACTCCCCTCGATGTTCATTCTCTGTCTGGTGGCGTTTCTCTTTTCGGCGGACTCCGCTAAGGCTGGCGACACTCAGGGTGCCGATTGGGTGCAGTTTCGTGGTCCCCGTAGTACCGGGGTCAGTAATACTGCACATCTGCCGTTAACTTGGAGTGAAACGGAAAACCTGCGGTGGAAAGCGGAATTGCCAGGAGCGGGTGCTTCGAGCCCGATTGTGTTGGGTGATCGAATTTTTGTCACGTGTTATTCCGGCTATGGTCTCCCCAAATCGAATGGGGGTGATATGAAATCCCTGCAGCGACAAATCGTCTGTATCAGCCGGGATTCGGGTCAGACACTCTGGGCCAACACGGTGGCAGGTGAATTGCCCGAGGATCAGTATCAGGGTTATCTTTCCGAGCATGGCTATGCCAGTGGGACCCCCGTCACCGATGGTGAACGAATTTTTTGTTTCTTCGGCAAAAGCGGTGTGGTCGCGTTTGATCTGGAGGGAAAACAGCTCTGGAAAAGTGGCGTCGGAAAAGAATCCAGCAATCGCCGCTGGGGATCCGGAGCGAGTCTGATCCTGTATAA
>JBIKZJ010000321.1:0-7676 GCA_044354755.1 Schlesneria sp.
ACCGTCAAACGATTGGGCTTGCAGTCCACTGTGAGACCCAGAGGACGGCCTCGCGTCAGAAATCCGACCTCATTCAATGACAACGAGTCCTGACCCCTTTTTATGGAATCGGGCGAAGAATTGCAGCAGTTGGCCACAAGTTTGATTGCCAAAGGAATGGCACCAAAGACTGTGTCAAGTCTCGTGGAGGCTGTGGAAAATCAATTGAATGGAGACTGAATCGATGGACGACAGCCGTTTGGCGCAGTGCAGAGGGGGATTGCAATCTTCGGCCTGCTGCGCCTGCGATCGATTCCCCGTTTCTATTGCGACGTCCGTTCTAATCATGCTACATTCCAACTCATGTTTTTGGCAGGGTAAGGAAAGTCAAAGACCCGCGTGACTTGGCTGGCTCATCACTCAGCCAATGAGGTTGTGGATCACTTGCGGGATCGTTTAGTTCCCTTCGGGCGAACTGGCTGACGAACTGGCTGACGAACTGGGTAGCGAACTGAGCGAGGAACTTAATGAACGGGCGGGGACGGGAGTGAATTCGCCGTCGTATCGTTGAGGATCGCTATCGGCTCGGCGCGAACATCATCGGCAAGTATTTTTCAGTGGTTTACGACGCGTATCGGTTAGGGGACTGACTTGAAGCCTCAGAGTTCGATGCCCGATTCGACGGATCGGCCTTTTCAACCGGTGAACCGAGCCGGGAGTGCGGGGGTTGTCGTCCACGGGATTGTGGCGGCGTTCAGTGTGTATTTCTGTATGTATGCATTTCGCAAGCCGTTCACTGCCGTGACGTTTTCTGAACTCCATTTTCTCGGAACGCGCATCGATCTGAAAACCGCTTGCGTGATCTCACAGAGCGTAGGATATCTGCTGTCGAAGTACATTGGCGCGAAGATCTGCACGGAAGTCTCATCGGCAAGGCGAGTCCGCTTGCTGTTGGGACTGATCTTACTGGCGGAATTCGGACTGCTGCTGTTTGCCGTGTTGCCGGAAAGCGGGAAACCGGTCGCGATGCTGATCAATGGACTGCCGCTGGGAATGGTTTGGGGTGTGGTGATCCGCTATCTGGAGGGTCGTCGTTCTAGCGAATTGCTCATGGCGGGACTCAGTTGCTCTTACATCATTGCTGGGGCCGTCACCCGCGACATCGGTCGAGATATCGTTATTGGCGATTGGGGGATTGCACCGATCTGGATGCCGTTTACGACCGGAGCCCTGTTCTTCATTCCTTTCTGTGCGGGAATCTGGCTCTTGGATCGACTTCCAGCTCCGACGGCCAGTGACGTGTCGATGCGCTCGCCGCGTCATTCCATGAAAGCTGAAGAGCGACGCGAATTCATTCAACGGTTCCGCGGGGAAATGCTATTGCTCTTGATTGCCTATTTCTTCCTGACGGCCTTTCGCGATTTTCGTGATCAGTATGCGGTTGAGTTGTTTCAATCGCTGGGATTGGACGGTCGCCGAGCGATCTTTTTTCAAACCGAACGATGGGCGGTCCTTGGCACAATCGTGGCTGCGGGGGGATTGTGCCTGATCCCCAGTCATCGCGCTGCCCTCGCGGCGACCTATGCCGTGATCATCACGGGCTTTCTCATCATTGGCGCGGCAACAATCGCTTTCGAGGGCCATGCCATTTCTGGCTACACCTGGATGGCGATAGTGAGTCTGGGAATGTACCTGGCTTATGTCCCTTTCGGTGTCGGCCTGTTCGAACGCATCATGGCTGGCAGCCGACTGGCGGGGACATCCGTTTTTGCGATCCAACTTGCCGACGGTGTCGGCTACACAGGTTCGGTTCTCATACAGTTCTATCGCGATCTGGCACACGGGGATGCCGATCGACTTGCATTCGTGCTTCCGTTCGCGGAAGTCACATCCGTGATTGGAATCGTCGCCATGTTAGCGAGTGGTCTCTTATTGAAACGTCACATCTCGGATGCGCCGACATGAACGATCCAACTTGACATCGTGGTCGGGGAATCGGACTTTGAAATTGAGCGTTGAGAATTGAAATTGAATTCATCGGGAGAAGCGAGATTGAAAACGAACGTCATCGAGCGATTACTGCAACTGTTGCGAGAACGGGGACACGCTCAGTACAGCGGTGAGGCGATTTCGCAGCAAGAACACGCACTGCAAGCGGCGCAATTGGCCGAGCAAGCCAATGCAGAACCCGCCTTGATCAGCGCGGCATTGCTCCACGATATCGGGCACTTGCTCTACCAGGGGAATGAAGATTGCGCAGAGCAGGGAATTGACAACCAGCATGAGGAGCTGGCCAGTCGATGGCTGGCTCAGTACTTCCCTCCCGTGGTGGCGGAATGCGTCCGTCTGCATGTCCAGGCCAAACGCTATCTGTGTGCCACGGACGAGAACTATCTGCAACAATTGAGCCCCGCCTCGATATTAAGTCTCGAACTTCAAGGTGGTCCGATGGCGTCCGAGGAAGTTCGCGATTTTGAAGAAAATCCGTTCTTCCGATCGGCGATGAGGGTTCGTCGTTGGGACGACGAGGCAAAGACTCCGGGACTGGAAACTCCTCCGCTCGAACATTATGTGCCGTTTCTGGAACGTGCAATCCTTGTCCTGGGTGATAGTCAGGATTCGTGACCGGGCTGCGGGTGTGGATGATGGAAGCCCGAAATGCTGGGATGTCTAATGCGTGGTCGGTGGCGGGACGCGTCAGTTCCGACGTTGAATTGTACATTGAGATCCATCACGAGAATTTATCAGACCATGAGAATCGACAACGAGTCCGACAGCCTGGGATGCTATGAAACAGATATTCGACGTCGCAATTATTGGTGGTGGGATTGTTGGTTTGGCGCACGCTTGGATGGCCGCTCGTCGCGGTTTGAGCGTTGTGCTGCTCGAACGGACATCTGTTGCCCAAGGGGCGTCCGTTCGCAATTTCGGCATGGTCTGGCCGATTGGCCAGCCTGATGGAGAATTGCATGCCATCGCCATGCGGTCACGACACTATTGGCAGGAACTTGGGCGCGAAGGGATTATGGAGGTTCAAGAGTGTGGTTCAATTCATCTCGCTCATCGTGATGATGAGCGCGCCGTCCTCGAAGAGTTTCGCGACCTCCCCTTACAGCCAGTGACCATGTTGACTCCCGAGGAAGTTCTGCAGCGTGCTCCGTTAGCCAATCCTCATGGACTTCTCTGTGGAATGTTCAGCGATAGCGAATTGCGGGTGAATCCCCGGATCGCCAGCGCCAGGATCGCCCAGTGGCTGGCTGAGAAGTACGGGGTTGCTTGCCACTTCAATACGCTGATTTCGACGATCGACGGAAATGTGCTCTATGCAGCCGACGGGCGAGAATATCAGGCGGCCAGGATTGTCGTCTGTGGTGGAAGTGATATTCAGTTACTGTTTCCGCAATGGATCGAGGAATCAGGCCTGAAACTCTGCAAATTGCACATGATGAAGGCGATCGCTCAACCCGAGGGGTCTCGTCAGGCAGTCCACTTGGCAAGTGGATTGACGCTTCGACACTACGCCTCTTTTCAGGGATGCTCGTCGCTGCTCGCACTCAAGTCACGCATCGCTGAGGAAACTCCGGAACTGAATCACTACGGCATTCATGTCATGGCATCACAGTTGCCAAACGGCGAAGTCATACTGGGTGACTCGCACGAATACGGCGACGACATCACTCCCTTTGACAAAACAGAGATCGATGAACTGATGTTGCGAGAAATCCGCAAAGTTTTCCGGCTCGCAAACTGGACAATTGTGGAACGCTGGCACGGAATCTACGCCAAGCACTCGGACCAGCCAGTCGTTGAAAAAGATTGTGGAAACGGTGTGCATGTCATCAATGGGACTGGTGGGGCGGGGATGACGATGGCGTTTGGACTTGCCGAACGAACATGGAAACAATGGCTGGGAGAAGCATGATGGAAAAAAGACTGACGTATCTGAAGGCGGCGATTCTTGACTGGGCGGGAACCACCGTCGACCACGGTAGTCGTGCACCAGCGATTGTGTTTCAAGAAATCTTTCGCCAGCGCGGTGTCCCTCTTACCACGGCCCAAGCTCGCGGACCGATGGGGATGGCCAAGCGTGAACACATTTCTGCGATCGCAGGGATGCCGGAGGTCGCCCTGGCCTGGACCGCGAAGTACGGGCACCCCTGCGACGAGACGGAGATCGACCGGATGTACGCCGACTTCCTGCCACTTCAGAAGGAAGTCTTGAGGAACCACTGCGAGATGATTCCGGGTGTTGTCGAGGCAGTCGCCGAGCTACGACGGCTGGGTCTCAAGATCGGCTCCTCAACAGGATATACGCGAGAACTGATGGAAATCGTCACTGCCGCGACCGCGCGACAAGGCTATTCACCCGACTGCACCCTGTGTGCGGAAGATGCCCCTCGCGGGCGCCCCGCGCCGTATCTGCTGTACGAAGCCGCCCGACGGCTGGAAGTCTACCCCATGTGGACCATCGTCGTTGTGGACGATACGCCAGTCGGGATCGAAGCGGGGCGAAACGCCGGTTGCTGGACGATCGGCGTCACCCGAACAGGCAATTGCCTAGGCCTTTCTCTCGAAGAGACGAACGCATTGCCCTGCGACGAGTTGAAACGACTCTGTTCTGCAGGTGCCACTCGACTGACTGCGGCCGGTGCCCATTGTATCATCGAGTCCATGGCGGACATCGTGGGTGTCGTTGGCGAACTCGATCGCCGCGCCACTGCTGGAGAAAGACCGCAGATGCTCACGTAACATCAATCTGATCAGCAGATGTTTCCAAGTGAATCAGTGTGAGCCTACGGCCCCAAATCACCTAACCGATTCGTGTCTGCGGCGTATTGCGGAAAAGGGGATAAGTCCAATTAAAGTCCAAAAGCCAACTTTGAACGATCGGTTTTGTTTCCAAAACCCGCAAGAAGGCAATAAAATCGTGGAACAAATCGGTCAACGCGGGGCGCGTGTGCCCGCGTCACCTTTCACTTTCGGCGATTCGCAGTGGATCATCATGAGTCGAATCGACATTGAAACAACAATTCCGAGTTTCTATGACGCAGTCCGTACCGATGCGACGATGGTTGCTCGCCGCCAATGGAGGCGTGAATGGTTCGATCTGTCGATTTTGTCAGACGAGATTGTCATCTCTGCAGTCGTGTTGGACGAATTGGAACGCGGTACGTTCCCTGGTCGTACGGACGCGATTTTGTTGATGTAAGAGATGACGCCGCTTTAAATCACCGAAGACATCCGCCAGATTGTTTGCGAGTATCTCGACAGGAAATGGATGCTTGCAGATCCATCGGGAGACGCGTGATATCTGGCGATCGCGTCATTTTACGGTTGTGAGTTCCTGGCAACATGGAATTGCAAGCACCTGGCAAATGCGAACAAATTTGGTGCCATGGCGCGGATTAATGGTAAACTGGGTCCCGCGGCGCCAGCGTTGGTGATGCCGCGCGAACTCATAGGAACTGGTAACGAGAATGAATGATCCACTGATTGATGAAATTCGTCGCGCCAGACGTGAGATTTCGGACGAGATTGGCCCCGATTTGGTTGGCCCTGTCGAGCTGTATTGCGATGTGAAGGAATGGTGGGTAGCCCGTCACCCAGGTACGGACGCCGCCGGCTTCGGTGTCCAATACTGGGATGACTGGCAGCATCAACTCCTCCACGGAGAAGATTCCTATGATGAGTGATGCTCACCGAAATCAAAATGGCAATTCCCCCGGGATCAGCGATTCATAAACACACTTTAAGTCACCTTGATTCGCACGGGGACGCCTACCAGGGCCGATGGCACTGGCGTCGTTCAACGGACGAGACACAAAGCAGCCAGATCATCACTCTCAATCTCGACATGATCGACATCCACGCCCGCCCGGTGCACGTCAGACACCGCTGAGCGAATTGCCTCCTCTAGAGTCGCCGACTCTCGATCAAAACCAATTTTCGAAACCCCGCGCGAACTCGAAGGACTGCCGTCGTCACAACCCGCTTCAAACAACCGATCGGACAGTTCAACCGTCATCTCTTCCACGTCTCGCAAAAAAAACGTGAATCGCCAAATCATTCGCCATCCCCTTCATGTTTGTAACCACAATCGCAAGAATTGATATCATGAATCACGCGACGAGCATGATTTTCTGGATTCTTTGGAGTGTGAAAAACAGGAACCTGACAGCCCGTCCGGTCCCACTGCGGGGACCGAAGCATTGCATAGGTGTGATTCCCATCCGGGACGATCGTCCACCCAAGGGCGACAGCGTATTCCATTTCATCACTGACTTCCTTGTTCGGGTGATATTTTGCCATCGTGTGGACCCAACGCGGAAGAAGATTACCGGCGACGACGGACGATTGAGATTGTGACCGTTGCAGAGGCGGGAAGCACACGAAATGCGGTACCATCGAAGTGAAAACGCAATTCCCAATTGGCACACATTCGGTAAATTGGTCGAACAAGCCGGTCCAGCGGAATGGAGTACCATTCGCTGGACCTTGAACGTTCGATCATCAAGAGTAACGTACATGGCAAATGGATATGGCCCAGAATTCACTCGATTCTTCCCACCAATAGTTGCTGCGCTGCGCGAAAAGGGCGGTTCCGGAACAACGTCTGAGATTATCGACCGAAGTATTGAGCTTCTGGGAATATCTGAAGCGGAACAAAACGCAGAACTCGATAGCGGTTCTTCAAGAGTTCGTAACCAAGCGCAATAGGGATCGATGCGACGACTCGCCCCCTCGGCGACACGGTGGCCGTGGCACACCATCCACCGGGCGAGGGTGTCGCGGAAGTCGTCACCATCTTGAACCAGTAACAGTGCCATGGCTGGATTGTGACAAATCCGCACACCGTCCGCGCGCGATGAGCCACCCTCGCACACCCGATTCAACCCGTAACAGGGGGTCACGTCGGTTTCACTGGGAAAAAGAGGGGAATTTGGAGGGTAACCTAGTTGGTAAGAGAATGGCACCCAAATTGCTTCTGCGGTGGTGTGCCAGCAGCAGTCGTGTGCGTAACCGTTCACAGCGAAGTGAGGGTGACAGGGACAGTTTTCCCGGCAAAACGATGAGTGAATGGTTTGAGCGATTTGGCAGATCTGCACTTTGTCGCGGGAAAAATGAGCCAGTTCCCGAACAGTGAACGGTTACTCGTGTGCCAGTAGGAAATTCCTGCTGGCTGGTGTCTCGAACTCAGGCTGGCAACGGCATGAGGCTTGAAATCGTGTCGTTCGAACCACTTTTGTCGTGAATTTTGTCGTGAATTTTGTCGTGAATCTGCGTGGGAGATGGCTGTGATTCGACCCGATCGGTGGCTACCTGGATGCTGCCTGCTGATGTTGGTTTGGCTGGTGGGATGTCACCGGGCCGAGCCACCTCGGTTTGTTTTTAGTCAGGTGCCTGAAAATTTATCATCCGAGCTACAGCAAGCGGTACAGGACGAGCTGATCAATCAAACGGGAACATTTCTGCAGCCAAAGCTAGTGCTGGCCGAGGGAGAGACCCATCAGGATCTTTTGCTTGGGCAGGGTGTTTATCAAGAGCGTTGCGTTCAGTGTCACGGTGTCAGTGGTGACGGAAACGGTCCCTCTGCCAAGTATTTGTATCCTCGGCCGCGAGATTACCGCAAAGGAATCTTCAAGTTTGCGTCGACTCCTTATGGTTATCGTCCATTGCGCGATGACCTGGTGCGGACG
>JBIKZJ010000672.1:0-7660 GCA_044354755.1 Schlesneria sp.
TGTGAATTACACGTCGACGGGAGATCTCTTGACGCTGACGGGTGATGCGACCGCGTCATTCGGTTCCGGAAAGACCCTCACCCTCGTCTTGGGAACCTCCTCGGTTGCAGCCACGACATCCGCCGTCGCGATCCCCGCGTCGGCCGGAATGATCCTGTCCGGTGGCACGCTCACCAGTCTGAACGCCAGGGCGACCGCAACGGGCTGGGCCATCGCCGGGGGAACATTCAATTCGACTGCTTACGTAAACTACACCTCGACGGGAGATAGGTTCACCCTGACGGGGGATGCGACCGCGTCATTTGGTTCTGGCAAGACCCTCAGCCTGGTATTGGGAACCTCTTCCGTTGCGGCGACGACATCCACCGTCGCCATCCCCGCGACGGACGGGATGGTGCTGTCGAGTGGAACGCTCACCAGCCTCAACGCCAGGGGGACCGCATCGAACTGGTCGATCTCTGGCGCAACGCTCAGCGCGACCGCACTCGTGACTTATGCCGCTGCGACGAATAATGCCGTCGAGAAAATGACCATCACGGGTTCCGCCACATTCACACAGACCGAATTGGGGACCGTTAACGTGAGAATGGGAACTGCGGCAACGACGTCCCCTGCTAACCCCGGAACGGTAGGATTAGTGCTGAGTGCTGGTAAGGTGAGCGCGCTCGACATGACGGTCAATTCAAATCTCACCACGGGGGGACTGACATTCAGCACTGTCGGAATGCGGATGGTTTACGATGAGCCGACTGCGAAGTATTCACTCAGCGGATTGTCCAGCTTTAGTTACAATTCCAACACCATCAGTGTGAATCTGGGTGGGGTAAGCCAGGGGACGTCGACCGCCGGGTTGGTAATCACGAATGGTGCCCTGACCTCGCTCGACATGATCGTGACTTCCTCGATCACCGTCGGTTCGCTCGCGTTTCAAGCGGATAATCTGCGGTTCACTCAGAACAATTCGACCCGTGTCTTTACGATGACGGGTTCCACCAAATTCACCGCCTCGGGACTCGGCACGGTCAATGCGACCTTCGGTACCACGGCAGCCAATGGAAATCCCGCCACCACAGGCCTGGTGATGACCAACGGATCACTCACTTCGCTGGATATGTCGATCACCTCTGATCTGACCATTTCGAAAGTGAGATTCACCACCAATGGTTTAAGGTTCGCCTACGTCTCGGCGAATGATCAATTCCAGTTATACGGATCAGCGGGGTTGACAGTGGGGGGGATTAGCAGCCTTACCGTCACCTTCGGGTACACCTCCACCACCAACGGCGTGACATCGACCAGTCCGGGTCTGGTCGTCAAAAATGGCAACTTGATCAATTTAGACATGACGGTGAATTCGGACATTTCGGTCGGATCGGTCAAATTCAAAACGACAGGCCTGCGGTTTACTTACGCCCAATCGAATCAAATCTATACCCTTACGGGGGGGGTCGGGATCGAGGTCGGTGGAATTGCGAATCTGAATGCCATGTTTGGTCACACGAAAACCGTGAATGGCGTGACCACCTCGACCCCTGGCCTGACGATCATCGAGGGAAATCTGCAAAGCCTGGATCTCACGATCAACGCCAGCTTCAACGTCGGTAAAGTCGAATTCGGTGTGGATGATCTGGAATTTACCTATCAAAACACAAGTCAGATCACCAGTCCGGCCTACAGTGGTACGGGTGTCTATCCGCATCCGTACACGATCGACGCCCAGCACCCGTACAATGCCGCGAGTTACCAGTTTATGATGTCTGGTACCGCGTATGTCGTCATCGGCGGGATGAGTTCGATGAGTGTGACCTTTGGCCACACGAACAAAACGACCAATGTGACGACTCCTGGTCTCAAAATCATCAATGGCAATCTGGTCAGCCTGGATGTCACCATCAACGTTGGCTTCAATCTCGGTAAAATCCAATTCGGTGTGGATGATCTCAAGTTCGTTTACCAGAATACGAGCCAATTTCCGGATGGCACGAATTATACTGCCGGAACCTACTATTCCGGACAGTATCTGACCGATCCTCCTGGCAATAAAAACTACGACAGTTCCAAATATGTCTTCGGCATGGCCGGCACCGCCTATGTCGCGGTGGGGGGGATCGGCAGCCTCAGCGTTACGTTTGGCCACCAGAAGAGTGATGGGACTCAAACCCCCGGCCTGGTGATCGTCAATGGCAGACTGGCGAGCATCAATGTCACCATCAACGCCGACTTTACGGTGAGTCGAGTGAACTTTGGCGTAGAGGACTTGCAGTTCGTCTACCAGAACACCAGCCAATTCGATGGCAATACACCTTACGTCGCCGGGACCTTCTACACCGGCAACTACGTCGACACTGGCAATAATTATGATGCGAACGAATATGTATTCGGTATGTCCGGAACCGCTTTCATCACATTCGGGGGGATGAGTGGGCTGAGCGTCACGCTGGGCCACCGCAATCAAGATGGCACATGGACGCCCGGGATGGTCATCGTCGATGGCAACCTCGCGAGCATTGACGTCACCATCAATGCCCAATTCACGGTGAGTGGAGTGACGTTCGGTGTTCAGGATCTGACGTTCACCTTCCAGAACACGAGTCAGTTGCCCACGGGGACAAAATATGTACCGGGAACTTTCTTCGTCGGACAATACGACACGACTAAAGCTTACGACACTGACTCGAAATCGATGATTTTCACGTTGGCTGGTACCGGTTTTGTCACCATCGGTGGCATAGCCAAGATGAGTGTCACCTTTGGCCGCCTCAACAATGATGGAACACGCACGCAAGGGTTGGTGATCGTCGGCGGCAACCTCGTGAGCATTAATGTGACGATCGACGCCAGCTTCAAGATCAGTGGCGTCACTTTCGGAGTCGATAATCTCGAATTCATCTACCAGAATAAAAGCCAAATTCCGGATTCGGCGCTTGCGACTTATACGGAAGGAACCGTGTATCGGGGCGACTATGACACCAATAAGTCCTACACCGGAAACTACTCATTCTCGATGTCCGGAACCGCGTTTGTAAACGTCGGTTCGCTCAGTCTGAGCGTGACATTTGGTCGTCAGAATCGGGATGGATCCGTCACTCCCGGGCTGTTGATTTCGAATGGGAATCTGGTCAGTCTGTGTGTCTATCTGAATGCCAACTTCACGGTCGGTGGCCTGACCTTTACGATTGAAAACTTGAATTTCACTTACGTCACGGCGACGGACACC
Organism: Schlesneria sp.; assembly: GCA_044354755.1. Taxonomy (GTDB): domain Bacteria; phylum Planctomycetota; class Planctomycetia; order Planctomycetales; family Planctomycetaceae; genus Schlesneria. The sequence goes on from JBIKZJ010000672.1 coordinate 3,218, forward strand.
TTCACCATGCAGGGGACGGCCAGCGTAACCATGTTTGGCGGAATGAGTAGCGTCAGCGTCTCGCTGGGTAAGGTGGCGAATGATGGAACCGTACTCGAAAACGGTATCGTCGTCGTCGGGGGGCAATTCCGAAGTCTGGATATGACGATCAATTCGAATTTCTCGGTGAATGGAATTCAATTCAAAGTCAAAGACCTCCACATGCATTATTCCGAAATTGCGGAGACGGTGGGTGGGGTCAGCTACCCGGCGAAGACCTTCACCATGACGGGTATGGCGAGTGTTTCGGTGCCGATTATCGCTTCGGTTGAGGTGAACTTCGGGGGTAGCGGGACCCAGGGATTGGTCGTGACCGATGGTGTGCTGCAAACGCTCAATATGACGGTCAATGCCAAGGTACTGAGTTTTGGTGGATACTCGCTCGGCTCGGCTGTAATGGTGTTTACTTACAGCCGTACCGCGAAAACCTTCACCATGACCGGTACCGCCAAAATTGGCCTGCCTGACATCGGGCAGGTTGTGATTAACCTCGGTGGCAATGGTACGTCCGGGTTGGTCATCAACACCCAAAACAATGTGGTCATCTCGTTCAACATGTCGATCGACAGTTCGTTTGGGGTGGGGGGGATGAAATTCGGGAAGGCGAATCTGGTGATGTCGTACACCGATTCCAACCGTGAGTTCATCATGACCGGCAGTGCCAAGATGAATTTGGGGATCACAGACTTTACCGCGAATCTGGGAGGAACACTCAGCGATGGGACGACCTCGCAAGGATTAGTGATTCAGAATGGGAAACTGAAGCGGCTGGATCTGACGATCACGGATGATATGGGAATGGCGGGGCTTTCGATTGGTTCCGTCAGTCTCTATGTCGGATACGATGGGATCACGCACGAGTTCGACTTTAAGGGGACTGCCGACGCGACGCTGTCGGCCAAGCTCCCCGCGTGGGTCACCAAATATTTTGGGATTCCCAGTGGATCATTCCATGTCGGGACTGTCAATTTAGCGATCCACGTTGCCCCAGGGGGAACCCAGGCACCGGCATTAGAAAATGCACCCGTTACCGCCGTTTCCGGTGGAGTTGACCCGAGCTTTGATCTTCCCTGGACCTATGGAATCAATACGGGGATTACCACCCCCGTTTCACCCAACGCTCTGCCGCCGGTCGGAGACAAGGTGCGGTACATCACCAGTGACGGGAGCCTCACCGACTTTAACAGCGGGTTTGAGGAAGGGAAATCGTACAATCTCTCGTTTGCCGCAGCCCAGAAAAGTGGTAATTCCAGCAACCAGACAATCGTCGTGACGATCGATGGACAGTCGGTTGGGGTCTTTACTCCGACCGGCACCGCCTACCAGAGCTTCACGACCTCCACCTTTACACCCGGTGGTGGCAACCACACGATTGCCTTCAGCGGGATCGGCAGTGGAGTCACTGCGTATCTTTCGAACGTATCGATCAACGGCGCTGCGGCCCAGCCGACACTCACCACCCCCTTGAGCAATCCGACACCGTTTAATCAGGCCTTGAGTTTCAACGGAACGAGCAATTCGGTTTCAATCCCCAGCACGGGTTTGAGTGATTTCACGAACGGTTTTACGGCGGGGATGTGGGTCTACCCGACGCAATCCAGCGATTGGCAACGGTTGTTCAACCTCTCTGATGTCGGGGGAGGGAATCAAATCACGCTGTATCAGCAAGGTGGCCAAGTGGGGGGCCTGACTTTCGCGGTGAACAAGAATGGAGCGACTACTTACATCAATGTTCAAGGCGCGATGAAGTACAATACCTGGCAATATCTGTCCGTCACCCTGAATACTGCCGGTCAGGCGACCCTGTACAATAACGGTGTTCCGCTCTCTACCGGAGCGGTATCCGTTCCTGCCGTCGCGACGCGGAGCACCAGTTGGATCGGTGGCAATGACGCTTCGAATTATCTCTATCGCGGCCAGATGAACAGTTTCAGTCTCTGGAACACCGCTTTGACGCTGCCACAGCTCCAGGCGGCTCAGGGGACCATCTACACGGGAACGGAATCGGGCCTGGTCGGTTATTGGCCGATGAACGCTACGGGGAATGGGAGTGTATTTGATCGGGGACCGAACAAGAGCAATGGTACGACGACAGCCACCACCGTGTCGATCGCCACTGCTGCGATTGTGAGTGGCCAGAACAGCTACGTTTCGTCCGGAGGGGCGATGACGTTTGATGGGTCCAGCACTTATGTGCAGCTGCCGAGTGCCGGATTCGATAACTTCACCAACGGTTTCAGTGCCGGGGTCTGGGTTTACCCGACCTCGACAGTGAATTGGTCCCGGTTCTTTGATTTCGGCAATGGGGCAAACGTTGATAATATTTTACTGAGCCGAAACGGGACCACCAATCAGCTCTGTTTTGCTGTCACGAAGTCGGGGACCCAAACAGCTTTTACTACACCGAACGCAGTGATTGATCTCAATACATGGCAGTATTTCAGCGTCACTGTGACCAGCGGTGGCGTGTTAACGCTGTATAAAAACGGCGTCTCGGTTGGCACTCAAACAAATATGGTATACGTTCCAGGAAATGTGAATCGAAGCTATAATTACATTGGTAAGAGCAATTGGTCAGGTGATCCACTCTACGCCGGCCAGATGGGTGCCTTGAGTATCTGGAACACGGCGTTGACCTCAACGCAGGTGACTGCGGGGATGACCACAGTATATTCTGGCAAGGAAAGCAACCTGATCGGCTTCTGGCCGTTAAGCGGTTCTGCGAGTACGCCGACAAGCACCGTGGTTGCAGACACCTCATTTACCAATGCACAAGTGTTTGATGGAACTTCGACATTCGTGACGGTTCCCAGTACAGGCCTGGCTGACTTCACAAACGGCTTCAGTGCCGGAGTTTGGGTTTACCCGACGACGTTTAGTCAATTTTCCCGAATTTTTGACTTCGCTGCGGGAGCAAACGGTAACAGCGCGATCGATCTGTATTTGAATTCGAATGGGACTCTGACCTATGAGGTGCAGCAATCGAGCGGTGGAACGATCACCTCGACCGAGGCGTTGAGCTTGAATCGTTGGCAGTATGTGAGTGTGACGCATTCGACGACCGCTTCGAACAACGTCACGATCTCCATCAATGGAACGTCAGCGGGGGCGGGTACAGTGCCGTTGCCTGGGAACATAGCCCGAACATCGAATTACCTCGGTAAAAGCAATTGGGGTGACGCGCTCTACTCGGGCCAGATGAGCAGTCTGAGCGTCTGGAATACGCCGCTCACTCAATCGCAGATTCAGTCTGCGGCGAACACCCGGTTCAACGGGAGTGAGACGAGCCTGGTTTATTACAACGACCTCGGTTTCAACCCCCCGGCGGTGACCCCCAGCATCGCGACCAATGTGCAACGTCCTTATACCACAGCTACCGCTCAGGTGTTTGATGGCGTCAGCAATAAGATCACGGTGCCAGGAACAAATTTGACCGATTTCTCGCAAGGCTTCAGTGCGGGGGTGTGGGTTAACCCGACATCGATCGTATCGGAAGCCGCGTTCTTCAATTTGGGGAATATCGATCAAAAGAACGATATCCTGTTATGGAGGGTTGGGACTTCAAACGACCTGAAACTCTGGGTCTTTATTGATGGGGTCAGTACCACGCTGGACGCACCGAGCGCAATTTCACTCAACGCGTGGCAGTATTTCAGTGTCACAGTCACCAGTGCGGGAGTTGCCAATATCTACAAGAACGGGGTGTCGATTGCCACCAAGACGGACATGGGATTGATCCCGAAAGCGGTTGACAGAACCTCGAATTTTATTGGAGCCAATCACTGGAATACAAATCGCTTTGCCGGCCAGATGATGGGCCTCAGCGTATGGAAAACCGCACTCACTTCTTCCGAGGTTTTGAATTACTCGAACCTCAGTACGCCTCGCTTGACAGGAAACGAGTCGAATCTTGTCGGTTTCTGGCCGATGGATGGCAACCCGGCTGCGAGGGTGGTGGATGTGAGCACTCAGCAGTTGAATGGCGTCCTGTATGGTGCTGTTTCCTACACGTCGACGGGGACCGGGTATAACACCCCGTTTGCAGGATCGCTCACGTTCGATGGAACGCAGACTTATGTTTCAATCCCCAATAAAAATTTAAGTAATTTCACGAATGGATTCAGTGCCGGGGTCTGGGTTTACCCCACCGCAGTGCAAAGTTGGTCTCGGATCTTCGATTTTAGCAATGGGGGTAATAACAACAACATCTTATTGTGTCGAAACGGCACGACCGACGATTTGCTGTTCCAGGTCGGCCAGGGAAACCTCTACGCTACGAACGCTCTCACACTGAATACGTGGCAATACTTCAGCGTGACCGCCACCAGTGGTGGTGTCGCGACCATCTACAAGAATGGCGTTTCCATCGCAACCACGACGAATTCGAATTTTGTGCCCGCCAAT
>JBIKZJ010000322.1:0-7642 GCA_044354755.1 Schlesneria sp.
GACAGGCTCGCGCCGCCGCAACGGCTTCGGCAGGATCCCCCACCCGAAGAAACGAAACGACCGGTGCAAAGGGGTCCACCAAGACAATTTCCATCTCGGGCCGCACACCATCGAGCACCGCCGGACGGACCAGCCGGGGATGCCCCTCAATCACTTCAATTGCCTCGGTCAACAACCGGGCGCCCGCCGCTGTCGCCGCCCGAATCCGCTCGATAATCCGCTCTTCCTGCGCCAGTACCGCAGCAGGTTGTTTCGCCGTATCGGTGTCGAAATCGATGGTTGGTTTGTGGGCTTGCAGCTTGGGGAGCAATTTCGCGAGGATCGCGGTGGCCATGGAATCGGAAGCAAAAACCCGCCGCGGCGCGATGCAAGTGTGACTTTGATTCAACGTCAGCCCAAACACCAGACAGTCGCTCACCAACTTCGGATCGGCATCATCCAGAGCGAACAGTGGATCACACCCCGAAAGTTCCATCACAGCAGGGATCCCCTGCCGAGCGGTTTGACCACTGACCGCCTGACCCGCCCCGACCGACCCGGTCAGAATCACTTTGTCGACCCCATTTTGAATGGCGAACGAAGCAGCTTGCGGTGACTCTGGCAGCACCTGGATCACGCCAGAGGGGAGCCCCGCTCGTTCGGCCCGTTCCACCAGTCCCCGCGCGGCCCGTTCGCCGCCATATCCCGGTTTGATCAAGACGACATTTCCGGCAGTGATCGCTTGAATCGCCTGAATTCCCGGAAGCATCAACGGATAATTGGCAGGACCAATCACCAACACGACCCCAAAAGGTTCCCGCCGCAGTCGGACGTGTGTCCCCCAGAGCCAAACGGGACGCCCACGCGTACTGACCACGCGATCCCGCAACAGTACGGTGGCATGGAGTTCCAGGTAACGACACGCGTCGGCCAACGGCAGAACTTCAGCAGCCAGCGTCTGAGCCAGATCTTCTCGTCCGACGGTTTCGGCCAGCGGCCGGGGATGACGACCGATTTCCAAACGAAGGTCTCGCAGAATCTGCAAACGTTTCCCGAGTGGTTGCGCGTTCCAAGAGATTTGTGCGATGCGCGCCCGCTCGATCGCATCGACCACCTGCTGCCACAGCGCCGAATCCGTGGTCGAAGAATCCATGGTCGACGGATCCATGGTCGACGGATCCGTGGTCGACGGATCCGTGGTCGACGGATCCATGGTCGACGGATCCGTGGTCGAAAAATCCGTGGTCGTATTCGCGACGACTGATTCCAGCAATTCCTCCGTGTGACTCATGGTTTCTGCGTGACAAGTTTCTGCGTGACAAAAGGGAAGGGGGGCGAGGCTCGCCGTCCCCTCCTGCTCCGTTTGCGACATGCGATCGCCGGCTGAGGTCACCCCAACCATCAGGCAACTCTCCGGGAAGCAGGGACAAACGTCGGGTTGGAAGGGGCGGCGGACCCGCATTCCGGAAAGCTCAGTTTCAACGCCGCACACATCATGCGTGCAGAAATTCGGGCGGATTCGTAAATGACCGGCAGCCCACTTCCAGGGTGTGTCCCTCCACCAACCAGGTAAACTTGCTGCAGATCCTCAAAACGATTGTGGGGTCGCTTGTGCAGCATCTGATTCAAACTATGAGACAGATTAAACGTGGCCCCCCGATAAATCTGATGCCCCGTCTCCCAGTCGGCCGGCGTCACCACCTTTTCCACACGGATTCGCTGTTCGACATCCTCGATCCCGATTTTCTGGAGCTGGCGAATCACGCGGTCCCGAAAGCCGTTTTTCTCGGTTTCCCAATCAATATTTGCCGTTTTGTGGGGAACGGGCGTCAACACATACAGGGTACTCATGCCGTCGGGTGCCAGAGTCGAATCAGTGACCCCGGCATTTTGAACGTAGAACGAGGGATCCTGCGACAGCACCTTCAGCTCATCGATCTCGCGCAAATTCTGATGATAATCGTTGGCAATATAGATCGTATGATGCGGAAGCTTGTCGTAACACCCCTCGATGCCGAGGTACATCATGAACGTCGAACAGGAATAGCGACTTTTCTGCAATTTTTTGTTGTTCCAGCGTTTCCGCAATGCTTCGGGAACCAGTCGCTCCATCGCTCGGGAAAAATCGGCATTGATGACGAGTGCATCGAATTCGGTCGCACCGCGCATCGTCGTCAGTCCCACCGCCTTCCGACCTTCAAAACGCAGCGTCTCGACCGGTTCGTTCAGCCGGATCGTGACTCCCAGTTCGCGCGCCACATCCGCCATCCGTTCACTCACCGCAGAACAGCCCCCCGTCGGATGAAAGATGCCAAATTCGTACTCCAGAAACGCCAGGATCGTAAACAAACTCGGACACTGAAACGGTGACATTCCCAGATACTTCGACTGAAACGATAAGGCCGTGACGAGTCGTGGGTCCGAAAAGTGTCGGGTCAAATCCGATGCCACCGAGTGCCAGGGACGCAGTAGCGGCATGGCACGCAAGACTGATGGCCGAAGCAGGTCGAGCATGCTGTTAAACGGCTGCTCGAGGATCGGACGAAAGTGGTCAAGCTTTTCGCGATTATCCTGCATGTATCGCTCGAACGAATCCGCGTCCTGGGGTGAAAATCGGCTGATTTCCTGCCGCATCAGTTCGGGGTCCGAACGGGTATCCAGTTGGCCCCCTTCACCAAACGCAAGACGATATTGCAAATCCAGACGCGTCATCGGGATCTCGGACCAGAGATCCCGACCAATCGCCCGGAAAATGTCTTCGAGCACACGCGGATAATGAAAAAACGTGGGGCCCGTATCAAAACGGAATCCGTCGAGGTGGATCGGCGAACAACGGCCACCCACCACCGAATTTTGCTCGAACAGGGTGACCTCGGCCCCCGCTTTGGCCATCAACAAAGCATTGGCCAGCCCACCTGGGCCGGCCCCAATGACACACACTTTTGGTCGACCTCGGGTCATGAAATCGTCACCTCCCTGCAAAGATTCCTAAGGTATCAAGACTTGACCGCACGAAAATCCCCTCACTGATCAAATCGCATTCACCAGCCGTGATCGATGCATTCGCCTGTCAGTCACCTGCTGAGGCGTACGTTTGGATTTTCGACGCCATCAACTGGAATGAATTCTCCCCGAATCAGACGATTGCACCGCGTCGGTCATCCCTGCCAACAGGTGACCTAGATTGTAGTCAAAAGATGATTAACGTCCAGCGGAAGAGATTCCTGACGAGACAAGGTTCAAGATAAACGGATCCCCCAGCCCGCTGGCAATGTACTTGGACTGGCTGAAATCATGACCAGCGGTATGCTCGTGCGGGACCGACACAATAAAGGCCCCCGCCGCAGCGGCTGCCCGGGTTCCGGTGGCCGAATCTTCCAGCACCAGCATGTTCCCTGGGTGAACCCCCAACTGTTCCGCCGCCTTCAAATAAATTTCTGGATGGGGTTTGCCATGGGTCACACTTTCGGCAGTCAGCTTGGTGGGGAAACGAGGTTCCAAATCAAACCGGCTAAAAATGTTGTTCAGATAATTCCGTGGGGATGAGGTCGCTACCCCCTTCGGCAGACCCCGAAACTCGATCAAATCCAATAATTCGAACAGACCAGGCATCGGCTTCAAGTGATCGACCAGCATCTCGTGAAAGATCACGCGAGATTCCGCCAGCAGATCAGCCGGTTCTTCGTTCAGCTGCATGTAATCCCGAAATGCGGTCAGCGATTCCAGCGGCCGGAGACCGAGCATCGCATCCATGGCTCCCCGCGTCATCCGCATCCCCCGCCGCTGTAGCAAGAGATCCGCAGAGACGTAAAAGACCTCTTCCGTATTGAACATTAACCCGTCCAGGTCGAAGCAAACGGCCTGAATTATCGGAAGCGTCTCGGTCATGGCGTTATCAAAATCTTCAAAAAACAGTGGATCGAGCCGGGGGAAAACGTCTCCCGAACCGCCGCCAAGTCTAGTTTCCCTCGCCGCCGCCGTCTATCGCTCAAGGGGCACGCAAGGCGGCCAGACCCTCTTTCAAAGCGGTCTGATAAATCCAAACATCGCCGCCAAAGGCGACCAACCGGAACCCCCGCGCAAGCTGAGCTCGCCCCTCGTCAATACTGGTCACCAGCACGGCAGGAACTTTATTTTGGGCCCGACAGACAGCCAGCACCCGCTCGATGGCTGCTTGAATTTGTGGATGATCCATCTGGCCGGGAAGCCCCAGCGAATTGGCCAGGTCGTACAGGCCAATCCATAACACGTCGATCTCGGGAACAGTCGCGATCTCGTCCAGGTTCTGCAGCCCTTTCGCGGTCTCGATCTGAACGATCAGCAACGACTCGGCATTCGAGGAACGAACCACTTCGGGGATCGTGCCGATTCCGTAATCATCATGAGCGATCCCAAAGGCGGCACCCCGCCGTCCGGTCGGAGGATACTTGGCTGACTGGACCAGTAATCGAGCCTCGTCCGCCGATTCCACCATCGGTGCCATGATCCCCATCGCCCCCATGTCGAGCGCCCGCGAAACAAAATGATATTGTGTCGTCGGAATGCGCACGATTGGGACGAGGCCCGGACGTGGGGTCGTCGCAATCAACATCCGAATCGTTTCCAACTCCCAACCAGTATGCTCCATGTCATACACCGCAAATTCCGCCCCGGCATTCGCAGCGATCCGCCCAATCCCTGTGGTGCTGAACTCGAACATCATTGTCCCAATCGATACGCCACCACTCTTAATGGTCTGCTTCACCGGGTTCGAAAGCATAAAATCGTTTCCTCGCAGGAATGAAAAAAGGGATAAAAACAGGGACGACAAGATCGGGGCGTCACTTCCACGCCAGGCAAACCCAAAAACATCGTTTCAACCACAAACCCAGTGCGCGAGGTACAAATTTCTGACTTTGCTGCAAATTTGCAGCAAATAGGACGAGCAGCAAACAGGACGACTTCGGTCCTTGATCCGTTCCCCTTGACGGCCATGAGGATCCGACTGCTCGGTCTCGATCGGCTTCGTAATCCGCTGCTCACAGCAGCGTTCAGGCCAATCCGTGGAATACGGCATTGGATTCGTGAATCACATCCTTGTCAAAAAATGCGAAGATTGTGAACCACGAATCAAACGAATCGCACGAAGAGGAAGAGATTTCAAGATTCTCCACCCTGCACCCTGAAAGCTGAAAACTGAAAGCTGAAAACTGAAAACTGAATTTTCCCAACCGCGCACTCGGTTTGTCGTTGAACCAAAACATCAACACCGTCTCCGGTCGAGGTTCACTTCGACTTGACGCAGCGAAAGCCGACGGCATCATCCTTATCGGTCCGTCCGAGCTTTTTGCGTGTGCTGCTGGTCAACCGCTCAAAGCGGTCTTTCCACGAGCCGCTCCGAATCACGACCGAGGGGTTTTGTTCCGCCAACTTGACCGCACTCCCATCAGCAGGGGCCTGCTGGTAATCCTTTGACCAACCATCGGCGGTGAATTCCCACAGGTAACCATGCATGTCGTAGAGTCCCCACGGATTTGGTTTCAGTGCCCCGACCGGTGGATCATTGCCGGCCGCGTTGCCGGTATGCCAGGCAAACTCACTCAGCAGCGAGGCTTTGGGACTCACATCGGCCTCCTGTTGTGCCTTGTCACCAAAGCTGTAGCGGGTTTTCGTCCCCGCACGACAGCAGTACTCCCACTCCGCCTCGGTCGGTAACCGAATGATCTCGTCTTCCCCGATCAGTTTGCGGGATTTCAATTGCTGGGTGAGCTTCTGACAAAATTCGTTGGCATCGTCCCACGACATCATTTCGACCGAGTTACGCGGGCCTTTCCAGCGACTGGGGTTGCTCCCCATCACCCCCTGATACAGGTTCTGGGGAACTTCATAACGGGCCATGGCGAAAGAACTGGATAGCTTGACCGAGTGTTGCGGCTTTTCGCTCGCTTCTCCCGCTTCATCACCCATCAGAAAGGTGGCGGGAAACTTGTCCTCCCCTGGCACAATCGACACCAATTCGTCGACAAACGTCTTCAGCAAATCATCCGTCGGTTTCTCCTGAGCACAGGTGTTTCCTGACTCGACAATCGATCCCGCCAAAACGGCGAGTACGCATAAGAACGCTGTGGTCCGACTGAGCTTCATCGGGAAACCTCCAAAATTAAGAAAAAACAGTTTCCGAATATCCTAGCATCGCCCGTTCGCGATGACATCCAGCAGCAACGTGGTTGAGCCGATTGCGGAAAAAGAAAGGGAAGAAAGAGATGGTTTACCACAGAGGCACAAAGGCACAGAGAATCACACAGAGAACAGAGAGAATTGCGGTTCGAACGACAAACCCAGTGCCCGGCCGTGAAAATTCCGTTTTCCGTTTTCCGTTTTCAGAATCTGGAAATTTCTACTCTTCCTCAATTTCTGCTCTTCCTATTCCGATTCGTGCGATTCGTTTTATTCGTGGTTCAAACTCTTCGCATTTCTAAAAAGGATGTATTTGACGAATCGGTGATCCGTGGTCTGTTACTGCTGGGGTCTGTTACTGCTGGGGTTCCTTGCTTGTCGATCTCGGCGCACTACCGGTTGCTGGCAAACTGGGTTAAATTCTGAGCTGGGCCCTGTCGCGTTGTGACGGGGAGTTTTGTCGTGAATGCCGACTTCAGCGAGTGATCATGACCGCCGCGTCCCCGTCCTGGTTGATCCGACTCACCAATCTCTTACTGGACTACCGCCAATGGTGGCTGGGACTGTCGATCCTCTTGACAGCTGCCGCCTGGTTTCCCGCCTCAAAGTTGCAATTCGAGCAATCCATTGAATCGCTCTATGCCAAGGATAACGTCCGACTTGCCGCCTGGCGCGAAAGCAAGCAGACCTTCGGCGGTGATGAATTCGTGGTGATTGCCTATACCGATCAAGATTTATTCGTCCCCGGCGAAGACCGCTTGACCGATGCCGCCCGCGAACGGATCGAGGCCTTGCTGAAACAATTAGAGCAGGTCTCGGGATTGCAAAAAGACAGCTTTCAGAATTTGGCTCAGGCGCTGCAGGCACCGATTGGTCGTTCGATTATCCGCAAACTGATGGAAGGAGTGCTGGTCGGGGCCGACGGCGAGACGACGGCGATCTTCTGTCGCCTCGAACCAGAAGGAACCGCGAAGATTCCTCGCGCCCAAACCTACCAGCTCGTTCGCGACATCGCCACCGCCCATAACCCCCCGGCGGCGGTGGTGGGTGAACCGGTACAGGTCCATGATATGTTCCGTTATGTGGAAGAAGATGGTGCGACGCTTGGCTGGGCCTCGGCACTTTTGTTGATGCTGGTGATTTTCATCCTGTTCCGCAGCATCCGCTGGATGGTGCTCCCCTTAATCGTCGTGCAAGTCACACTGATCTGGACCAAAGCGCTGCTCGTCTTGAGCGGTATGCAGCTCAGCATGGTCAGCTCGATGCTGAACTCGCTGGTCACCATCATTGGCATCGCCACCGTCATGCATATCACGCTCCGCTTTCGTGAACATCGCTTCACCAGGGAACCCGTGGAAGCCCTGCGTCAAACCATGCTGGAACTGACCGTACCGATCTTCTGGACTATCGCCACCACCGCAGCAGGCTTCGCGGCAGTATTGACCAGCAGCATCGCCCCCGTCGCCAGCTTCGGCATCATGATGACGCTGGCAACCTTGATCGTGCT
>JBIKZJ010000324.1:0-7615 GCA_044354755.1 Schlesneria sp.
GCTCTGGCGGCACAGGAAGATGAAATCGCACATGAATTAAATTCGGTGCTGATGACCATCAAGCGCTCTCATTCCATGTTGACAATTACGCGTCGACGGATGAAGGCCGCCAAGGAACGAGTCGACACGGCCCGCGTGGATTACATCGAGGGCCTGAAAAGTAATGATCCATTATTGCGAGCTCTCACTAGTGAGACTCAGGCAAAGTCGGCTCATTACCGCAGTGTTACCGAATACAACAAAGCCTTGCGGGATTTGCTGTATCGAACTGGACGAATTCTTCCGGTGGATGGGATTTCCTTATTAGGGACAGACGGATTGCCAGTCCTCCCTCCAGCAGAACTGGGGCGAGAGTACAAAGATGTTCCCGCAGCACCGCAACCTGCAGAGGGGGAAAAGGATTTGCCGGAAGACGAACCGGAAGAAAAGTCCGACCCCGATCTCCCACCCGCCCCGAAAAAAACACGTGGCGTGGCGATGCGGGATGAAGAACAAATCGATTCCGTTTCCTCGGATTCCTCGGATTCCCCGGATTGGTCTGAGCTCACCGGAGACGAACCGGCCGATGATCTGTTCGAAACGCCCCTCGTCGAAACAACACTACCCGCCGAGCCAGAGACAGAAATCGAGGACTGGGAGGAATCCGCTGATCGAGTGACTCCAGTTTCAGGAACCCATTAAACCTTTCCCGTCATTGAACGGCAGCGGAGGTGGAAGAGCGAATTATCGAATCGGTACAACGACAGTCGAAGTCGGCACTGCAGTCTCACCGATAAAACGGCTGTTTCTTCAGCCAACGAGCTCCATAAGTCGGTTCAGGCGAATTTACCTCCAACGCCCCAAGATCTGGGGCGCGGCCAGTAAAGCCATCGTTGACGGTCGGAATCACGACCCCCCCATCCACCGCTTTGCTACCAGGCTTGAGCCGAAAGTTTAAATCCATCGCATGATAAACCGCGTGGCGTTTGAGCGGATCGGGGGGAGCTAATTGCTCGAAGTCATTAAAATCGACCTCGATCCCATGTGTCTCTTGCTTGGTTGCCGCGCGAAACTCCGCCAGAGTCGCGAACGTCTTCCAATCCTCGGGCTGAGGTTCGTAAAGGGGCTGACCCGCTTTCGGACCCAGCCAGGTATACTGTTCGGCCACGGCTTTGTTGGGCCGAAATCCGTTATAGTCAGAACTGAAAGCGTCCGTCGCGTTCGCCCAGGTCATGATGCCGCGGTTCGGAGTGTCTCGGCCCAGAAACAGGTTGTTTCGAAAGTGCATGTTGGATGAGGGATCGCGGATGATCTGTTCCCCGATGATTGTATTGTGGTACACCAAGAGCCCCGCTGGCTTGGCCGAAAACTTGAATGCGACGCCAGAAGGAACGTGATACAGCAAATTGCCAATGAAGTAGACGGGACCACCGAAGATCGGCTGGGACGTATATCCGCCGTGAGCCGCATTCACCCCGCGGTTGTTCATGACGCGGATGTTATGCACTCCGCCATCGGTCTCGATAAAGTCATCGTTGAACATATGGAGATCGTTGTGATGAATATCGATTGATGAAGCCCGCTGGTCCGGATCTTCCGGCGGAGTTCCATAAGTGGAAATGCCAATCGCGTCGTGGAAATAGGCGATGGAATTGTGGGCGATCACATGCCCCGGTCCGTAGACTTTGACCGCATAGTAACTTGTCAGCCGATGCGAACCATAGGGCCCGGCACTGGCCCACAGCGGTCCGGTCCAGCCGATCAGCCGAAAGCGGTCATCGCGGCCAAGAAACAGATTGTCGGCAATATAAAAATCGCTCGAGCCGGCGTATTCGGTCCAGACACCAAAACCAATGTTTTCAAAGCGGCAATTCTTCACGGTGAGTCCCACCGCGCCAAACACTTCCTTCTGGCCGGCAAAGATTGCGACTTCGGTGTCGCGGATCGTCAACCCGTCAAAAATATGATGTCTCGACGCCATGACATCGAATAAGCGATGATTGCCATCACCATCAAAGATGACCTCACCATCACCTGCCGATTTGATCGTGATCGGTTTTTCCGGTGTCCCTTTCAGGGTCAGTGACATCGTCCCATCGAACGGAGTCATCTGCGGATCCACGTAATTCCGTCGTTCGGACCGGTAAATTCCGGCGTGCATGAGGATCGTATCTCCCGGCTGAGCCCTCCGTTCCCAGACCGCATTCCAGTCTCCCAGCCCTGCGCCGTAATAGGCCTGCATCAGGCTGGTGAAACTCGGTTCCTGACGGACCCCTTCATAGTCGACGGGATAAACGTGTCGTTTCAGCCCGTCCGGAAAAGTCTGCGGTTCGCTGCGGGTCGTCGCTCGGATGGTTTGTATCGTCTCGCCAACCACTCCGTCCGGATCGGTAAGCTCAAACCGGCACTCATATTCTGTTCCCGGTTGCAGATTGAGCACGCTGCCAGCAAAGCCATCGGGAACGGTGTAGTTCAGATGCTCGCGCTCCCGATAGACCTTCTCGCCACCAATCCGCAACAACGGCAATGCGGGTCGCCACTCGGGGTCATTGACCTGGCGATACTGGACCGTAACGGATGCGTTCCGATTTGCGTCGCCACGAATCTGCCACTCGAACCCCAAATTCAACAGCGTCGGATGCTCAACGACAAATCTCCCGGCTTGAGTCCCGTCGGCAGTATCGGCCCCGCATGCGGCCACGAACAAACACCACAGATGCAAATACACCATGTTCGAAACTCCAATCGTTAACCCCAGTCGTTAAACCCAGTCGTCCTCTTTTGATTGACCAATAGCCTATCAGCATTTGCCGGCGAAGGGGATGATTCAGACGAACCGCCCGAGTTTTTTTTCAAAATATCTCACCATGTTCAAAACATCCAGTTTAACCGTGCAGGAGGCGTGACCTGAGTGAATCGCAGGAATTCACGTGAACGTTCCCGGCGACAAAACGTTCTGCCCAAACCGTTATGGACTGATCAGATCGAAACCGTGATTTCTCCTGTCACGATATTACTGTCCGTAAAACCGTCATTCACGGAAATGCGGATTGTTCTCGCCGACAGCATGGGGTTCCCCCCAACGCAATAGTATCGGATCGATTGGAGCTGTGATTTGTAATTGGCAACGGAGCTCGCCCCTCTGAGAACCAGGCTGGCCGTATGAGCGACCAGATCTTGGGTGAATATTTGGCTCAACGCAAATTGGTTCAAGAAATCGAGGCGATCATCCCCCTGCCAGTTACTGAACGTGATCGTCGCACCGAATAATTTGTTGCTATCCACATCAGTGATCTGCAGGTTTGGTGCAATCAACAAGCGTGGTGCCCCTTGGACGTAGTTTGCGGTCGCAGCCAACCCGGAGAGCTGGGGTGAAGTATTGGTCGTGATGACATTCACGTCTCGCGTCACGGTATTACTCACCAGCGCTGCCGGTGCGGTATCATCGTAGACCGTGATCGATAATGTCCGCGTCGCCGTTGAAATGGCCGATCCTGAAGAACTGAATAACACCCTTCGTAATACGAAGTGATAGTTCGCTACGGGGCTCAAACCAGCGAGAGTTAATGTTCCGGTTGAGGCATCGAAGGTACTGGTGATACCAACCCAACCGAGAAACGAAAGCAAATCGTGACCGTTGACATCATTTTGATATCCCGCAGTCAGTTGAACGGTTGCTCTGCTCACGTATTTGCTGCTTTGATCGGTAACCTCAATCGTATTCGAAATTGGCTGTGCTGGGAATTCGGGGTGATTGGCCGAATAAACCAGGGGGGGCGATTCAATTCCAAAGAGGACCGGCGGTTCATTGCGATAAGCCATACTAAAGTTTTGTGATCCGATGCCGGATTGGCCAGTCGGGGCAAAGACGGTAAAGGTCGCGGTTCGTGAACTAAAAGTGAGTAGACCCGAGACGTTCCAAAAAATCAGTGACCGCAGCGTAGTTTGGTAGTTTGCTGCCGATGAATGTCCGGTGATGGTTAATGTCGCCGTTTTCTCATCGCCACTCAGTACAAACGAATGCTGAAGGGCAAACGAATTGTGGAACTCGAAACGATCACCCGGCTCGAGATTGGTCAGTTTGACGGTTGCGCTCGACAGATTTAGCCCGCTGGGCTGGGTGACGATGAGGGAACTGACAATGGGGACTGGATTGCCAAATTGAATAAATCTGGTTGTTATTCCAAATCCACTGAGGGTCGGCGGTGCCACACTCAGCGTCAAACTGACGTTTCGTGTCACGGGATCACTTGCCAGTGGAGTGGGCGAAGAATCGTCGTACGCAGTCATTGACAAAGTGCGTAATGATCCAATCGTCCCCAGACCCAATGTACTGAAAGTGACAGACCGCAGTGCCGTTCGATAGTTCGAGATGCTGCTCACTCCCGAGAGCGTCAATTTTCCTGTCGCTGCATCGAACAGACCGGTGATCCCCAACTGATTGGTGAATCCCAACAGGTCCTTGCCATTCGCGTCGTTCTGATAACCGACCGCGATTTGGACCGTGGCACCGGTCAAATTGTCGCTGTCAGCGTCTGTGGCCACGAGTGTCGCGGAAATCGGCTGTGCCGGCACCGAAGGATAGTTGGCGATGTAATCCATCGACGTTGTCTCGAGGTTGATCAGTTTGGGCTGCTGACTCACCCGCAGCAAATTGATTGTCTGCGTCCCATTCGCCGAATTATTGAGAACATCGGTCACGGTGAAGGTCGCAACCCGCGCCGAAGTACTCGGTATACCGGCGACGTTCCCGAAGAGGATCGAAGCGAACGTCGTTTGGTAGTTGGCCGCCGTGCTCTCACCGGTCAGTGTTAAAGTGGCAGTTTGATTGACCGTGTCCTCAACAAACCGATTTTGCAAAGCAAATTGATTGTAAAAACTGAACCGATCGCCGATTTGCACATTGGAAAAGAGGATCGTGGCACTGGCAATATTTTGGCGATTGCTGGCCCCGAGAGTGATCGTCGGGGCCACCGCAATCGGGCTACCCCCTTGGATATACGTCACAACTCTGCCCAACCCACCGAGATCAAGCTTCGCAATGTTCGTCAGTGCGAAGGTGAATGCAGCGGCCCCGCGAGTCGTTGCGGTCACACGGTACGATCCGATTAACCCATTCGCTCTGGCGGTGACGCTGGCTCGGTTTGCGGCGATGGGACTCGAGAGACTCGACAAGGTGGCCGAGGCATCGTTGATGGGAACAGTCAAGTTGATCACCCCCCCATTAACCGGTTCCACTACGTTGTTGGCGTTGACGGTGACTGCGAGTGGATTGGCGAACGCCGTACGCACGACGGTCGTTTGCGGAGTGCTCCCAGCCACGGCATTCAGCGTGAATCCCTGGCTTTCGAAGGCTCCGATATCGGTCGATCCGGCGCGGCCCTTGCCACGCTGATCGGTCGCGGGGGCACCGGTATTTTTCCCTGAATCAATTGCCAGACTCCCTGGAAGCAATGCGATCGTCTTTGTCGAACCACCGTAATCACCGAGCGGTGCCAGCAGAGGTTGAACGACACCCACAAGATTTCCGTTGACCCCGTTTACCATGCCTGCCGCGCCACCAGTTCCGATCAAGTTAAAAGAGCCCGAAATGCTCGAACCGCCGACATCGCTGGCTCCATTCGGGTCCCTGTTTCCGGCGACAATCGTGTTGGTCAGTGTTACGCTCGAATTTGTCTGACTCCTTAACCCCGCATGACTTCCCGTCGCCGTATTCGAGTTGCCCGTGATCGTGACATTTGTCAAAAAGTTCGTCGCTTGAAAGGACATGACTCCCCCACCTTTTTGGGCGGAATTGCCACTGACAGTAACGTTGGTGAGTCTCGTGGTACCGTACCCAGCATAAATTCCCCCTCCAAATCGGGCTGCACGATTCCCGCTGACAGTACATTTGGTGATGTTGGTCGTCCCTTGCGAGTAGACCCCGCCACCATACCCGAAATTCAGGTCTGTCTGCGAATTTCCGCTGATCGTACAATCCGTGAGCGTCGCTGAAGAAGTAAAATCAACGAAGATTCCTCCCCCACATTTGCCGGTCACATTATTCGAAATCGTCGAACGACTCAGATTCAAGACACCGTTGTTAACGAAAATACCGCCACCGCCAGACCCGGTTCCCACATTGGTGTCGACGAGGCAATTAGTCATGGTGAGGTTCCCGCGGACGAACACGCCGCCACCTTGCGCAGCCCGCCCCCCCGTGATGGTCAGGCCGTCGATGAAGGCGATCGCATTCGCATTCACCACGATCACACTATGGAGGTTGTCACCACGGACCGTCACCCGTGACGCCGGTTGAAAGAAGGATGTTCGGGCAGTATCCGCAAATGTCAGCGAGCCGGTTGTGACGGTAATCGTCTGCGGCCTCGAGAAAATTGTGGGATCAAACGAGATGCTGTCGACGCCGGCGTTAAGATTGGCTTCGTCAATCGCCCAGCGTAAGCTCCCTGTGCCGGAATCAAGTGTGTTGATGACCGTAATCACCGACAGCAGCATTCGGGCTTCCAAGGCTTCGAGTGCCGGTTGGCCGAAGCGAGATTTGCGAGCCCGAGTGGATCTCAGGATGATTGCGGGGAATGCATCGCAAAAAGAGAGCGGCAAGTGATGCGTAAATCGGCTTAACATCGAAATCACGTTGAATTTTGTCATAGTTCAATTCTAAAAGTTGCCGGTGTGCGAGAGATTTGTGCCAAAAACGTCGGCGTTGATGGTCCAGTGACAGAGTGATCCCGTCACCATGATCTTGTCGCCATGATCCTCTGTGATCGACACTCCTTGCACTTCCACTCGCTTCAGAGTATCAAAAAAACCGACCGAACGCATTCTTTTTTTGAATCCCCAGCTCATTGATACGGAGCGGGGCAGGATGGCACGAATAGAGATTGGTCCGACAGCCAGGGGACACGAGAATCATTGCAGTTGGCCGAGTCAGTACGGCAACGGACAGCGGAGCGGGAGGGGGCGAAAGCATGTCAAGGGGCAAGAAATCACAGGTTTTTCGAGATCTCGCTGCCGGAAAACGCAAGAGAACGCGATCAAGTCGCAACGTGCCCGACGAGTCCCCCACCTGCCTCGTTGATTTTTGACCAGCGAGGGGATCCTCAATCTGCCGCTCCAAATCAAACGTGATAAAAACCGGTGATTCCGATAGCCTGAGCGAAATCGCAATCCCTTTTCAAGGTAAAACCGTGTCCCTGTCGTTCGCGAATGATGAAGTCCTTCAAGACGTGGAATCGGTAGCCCTCGGCATCGCCAAAGCCGCAGGAGTCGATCTTCATGCGTGGTCAAATTGAAAACTTCATCAGTACCAAAAACCACAAAGTTAACCGGTGGACACAAAGTTGACCGGTGGAAGAGTCTTGTCCCCTCTCCCCGGTACGCCGGGGAGAGGGTTAGGGTGAGGGGTCTTCTAAGACCGTACAAACGCAAAAACAAATGATACCTGAACCGATACCAAAAATACGAATACAAAAAATAAGCATTATAGGCCAACGAAGCGTTCGAAGAGCCCCTCACCCTAACCCTCTCCCCAGAGTACCGGGGCGAGGGGACAGACCCCTACCGGTTCCATCCTGCCTGACAAAATCACCGCTCCGCCATCGGGCTACGGCAGCTCCGGTCGCTGCTCCGTAGGCGC
>JBIKZJ010000031.1:0-25495 GCA_044354755.1 Schlesneria sp.
CTCCCGCTTGGTTTGTCGTGGAACCGAAAAAACCAGGCTGATTCACCGGGCGTAGCGTTTACGAAACTGGCCCCAGAGCGAATCATGTCCCTGGGGATGAAAGGGATCTTCGGTGCGGGCGGGGGCGAAGGCGGTGAACGAGACGATGACGAGCAAGATGGCAGCGCCGAGAAAACCGTTTCGCAAGCGGGTGTCACTGGCCAGGCGAAGTACGATTGGTTCGAACCATTCCTGAACGGCTTGAATGGGTGGGAGGGCGGGGGTTTCGAGCGAGCGGAGATCGAGTTTCAGGTCCATCTCGACGGGAATCACTTCTTCTCCGGGGAGGACGGCATCGAATTCGCTGCGGGTTAACTCGGCAGAAAAATCTGCATCGGTTTGAATCGCTTCGATGACCCTCTGGAGTTGTTCGGTCTGACGTTCCATCGCGACCAGTTGGCGTTGATTTCGGTCAAATTGGCTGCGGAGTTGCAGCGAGTCGAGGAGTTTGGGGGCGAGTGACACGGCGGCGAAGAACAGTGCTGCCAGCAGCAGACAGAACCAAAACAGCAACGAAATGGCCATGCCGTACGCCGTTTCCGGCGGGAGAGACTGGGGTGCGTTGGATTGATCGGTGGTGGACATCAGTCGTCAACTCGTGCGGCAAAGCAACGAAATGCGGATTTGGCAACAACAATTGATGAAATCATCGAAGGCTGATTGGAAGGACTTGAATCTATCGATTCGGGTCGGCAAAAACCGAACCGAACCGACAGATTTCAGCAAACTTTCGTGCGGTTACTGTCAGGGTGACCGATCCATCAGGTTCCGGCGGCTGAGAGTCGTGCGACGGGCTGGCGGTGGATGATCGGCGCGGTCGTTCCTTGCAACTGTTGAATGCGATCCTGAATTTTTCGGACGGAATCTCGGGTATTGGCCACTTCGAGTGCCAACTCGGTTCGATAGGTCTGTCCGGGTTCAATCTTTGGCAATCGACCTTGCTGACGTTCATAAGCCCGAAAATTGGGGAAATTGATCCCTGGTTCCAAGCCAGTTACATAGCCATCTGCTTCTGCGCCGGTATTTTTCCAGACACAAAAGGCGGGGAGTTGGCGGGTTTGGAAATGGACAGCAAAACCGGCTTGTTGCGTCGCATTCGTGAGTAAGGCGGTCGACCAGCCATCGGTTCCCCCCAGCGGGGTGTGGAAATAGGCTTGCTCGGCAAAGCCAGCAACTGGGGGACCATAAACGGTGTATTGATCGATCCCTCTGGCCGCGGTGGCGTCTCGTGGTGCCACTTCGAGGCTGGGGAGTGCGTAGGAAGCGAGTGGTTCCAGAAAGGGGCGTCCGATATTAATGTGATAGAGCAGAGAAAGTTCGGCGGGCTGTCCGCCGAGATTGGTGATCTCGTCAACAATCGAGCAGCGATTGGAGCCGGCTTCGAGCCGGAATGTGGAAGTCAATCGCCAGCGTGGCCCGAACATCGAGCATTCGTCGATAACTCCGGTGACTTCCAGGGCTCCTGGACCATCGGTATCGATGCAGACTTCAACTCGATGGGCCGGGAGGTTGGCAATACGACCGTGCAGGGTCAGTTTTTCCCCTTGATCGTCACCGGGGGGGCCCATGAACGCCAGGCCACATCGACAGAGCAATTCATTGAATCCATGCAGCCAGCCGATGCCACCTCGATCGAGCTGGTTGACGAAGGCGGGGTGCACGGGACGTTCGACGGGTGATTTCCATTCGAGAGGAAGGTCGTGATAGCGTCCTTTCCAAATTCCCATTCCACGGGTTGGTAGAATCGCCAGCGACAGGGCACCGTTATCCAGTTCAACGACATCGACCCCTTCCGAGGTCCCTCCACGAAGTGTTCGCCAGCGAATCGACCAGTTTGAGGTTCCAGGCCATGGCGGGGAATTGCTGGGCCCCAGTTCACCCGGATTGAGGTGGATCCCGGAATCGGTGTCCGTCAAAACCAGCCGCTGCATCGCCATGAATACCTCAAAATCGGAAGTTTACGTGCTCGGAAGATAGGCCACAGTCGAATGAAGTACCGTTTGATTGTCAAGCGGGTTGTGACAGGGACCGTCAAGTCGAATTTTTCTGCAATTTGAAATCTCATGGGATACGCCTGCCGTCGAGGTCATCTCGGATGACAGCAGCGCTGTCAGAATGTACAACAACGCCTTATTCTTCGCGACGATATCCTACCGCAGCCGATTTGAGGAAACTCTTTTCCGCGGTTCGAGCTCTGGAGCCTGCATGATTTCCCCGGAATTTGATGATAAAGCGTTGCCGTACTCACAGAGGTGGTACCAGGCGTTGGAAGAAACATTAGGCCAGGCAGCTTGTCGGCAATTGGGGCTGTACGCCATTCCTGATGATTTTCTGTTGTCGGTCGTCATTCCCATTTACAATGAGGAGCGAACGCTGCGAGTGCTCATTGACCGTGTGCGGGCCGTCCCGATTCGAAAAGAGTTGGTGTTGGTCGAAGATTGCAGCAAAGACAATACTCGCGACATCTTGCGTGAGCTCGAGCGTGAGGCGGCCGCCAATCCGGATCCCATGAACGCGATCAGCGTGACGTATCATGAAGTGAACAAAGGAAAAGGGGCCGCTGTTCGGACGGGATTTTCCAAGGCGAAAGGGGACGCGATCGTCATCCAGGATGCGGATTTGGAGTATAATCCCGCCGAGTACCCTCGCTTGCTGCATCCGATCATTGATGGATCTGCGGATGTGGTCTATGGAAGTCGTTTTTTAGGGGGGCAGGAACACCGCGTGCTCTATTTTTGGCATTCGGTGGGAAACAAAGTTTTGACAATGTTGTCAAATGGGTTCACGAACCTGAACCTGACTGATATGGAAACCTGCTATAAAGTGTTCACCCGGAATGCTTTGGCAGATATTTGGCCCACATTAAAGCAAGACCGATTTGGGATCGAGCCGGAGTTGACCGCGAAGATCGCCCGCCGCCGTTTACGCGTTTTTGAAATGTCGGTCAGTTATCACGGTCGTACCTATCAAGAGGGGAAGCACATTGGCATGAAAGACGGGTTTCAAGCCATCTTGTGCATTCTGAGGTACTGGTGGAAAGACTGAATTTCGATCATACGCAATCTCGATCACGAGCCAGCGGGATTTGGGATTTCTGCGGCTGAGCGACCGCGAGATGGGATTTCTGATCGCCGAACACTTGAAACAAACTACAATTTCCCTGCAATCACTTCAGAGAATTGAAAAAACACGGATTTACGCATGACTGATAACTTAAAGAATAACGGTTCAGATTCTTCTTCAAAGCGCGAACCACGTCAGGAGGGGAGTGCCCCGTGGTTTTCCCCTTCATGGGCTCTGTTGGCGGCAGTGGTTCTGATTATTGGGATGTTCATTTTCAGTTTGAGCCGACCCGCGACAGTGGACTATGTTTTCGTTTGGAAACAAGCGGAACAGGGAAACATTGAATCGGTTGAGTTCAACGGAGACATTGTGGAAGGGGAATGGAAAAAGATTCCAGAGTCACCAGACCCCAAGGGTTCTAAGTTGACGAAAAAATTCACTCTCGTGCTGCCGGTTCACCTGGATCATGAATTGAAAAATCATTTGATGGCGAATGGCGTCAAGATCCGCGCGAAGTATTCAGACGGATTGTTTAATCCTCGTGAGTTTGCCTATTTGCTGATTACGATGCTTCCCATCATGTTTATCGTTTGGTTTCTGTGGAACAACATTCGCAAGAACAGCGATCCCTTTGGGTCGGGGCCGTTGGGAAGTTTCATCCGTAGCCCCGCAAAACGCTTTAAGCCACATGATCAGCAAACGACCTTTGACGACGTGGCGGCGATGGAGCATGCCAAGCAGGATTTACAGGAAATTGTCGAGTTTCTGAAGACTCCGGCCAAGTTTCAGCGGCTCGGGGCTCAGATTCCCAAGGGGGTTTTGCTGATTGGTCCACCGGGGACAGGGAAAACCCTGTTGGCCCGAGCAACGGCTGGCGAGGCGGGCGTTCCGTTTTTTGCGATCAACGGCTCGGAATTTATTCAGATGTTCGTTGGCGTCGGAGCAAGCCGTGTCCGTGACATGTTCCGAACCGCCAAAGAAAGTGCTCCTTCCATTCTGTTCATCGACGAAATCGACGCAGTCGGTCGGATTCGTGGAGCAGGGATGGGTGGGGGGCATGATGAACGGGAACAGACCCTGAACCAGATTCTCAGTGAAATGGATGGATTTCAGCAAACAGAAGCGGTGATTGTGATTGCGGCAACGAATCGCCCCGATGTGCTTGATCCTGCGCTGTTGCGTCCGGGGCGGTTTGATCGCCATGTCACCATTGACCGCCCCACCAAGGTTGGGCGGGCGGCGATTTTGAAGGTCCATAGTCGGAAGGTTCCCCTGGACGACGATGTGAACCTGGACGTTGTGGCAGCAGGATCGATTGGATTTTCGGGTGCGGAACTGAAAAATCTGGTGAATGAATCGGCGTTAAACGCGGCTCGCGTTGGGCGTAACACCGTGACCAAAGAGGATTTCGATCAGGCTCGAGACAAAATCCTGATGGGACCCAAACGGGCCGAGGTGATGGGGTTAAAAGTTCGGGAGATGACCGCTTTCCACGAGGCGGGGCATGCGTTGTTGGCTTGGCTGTTGCCGGAAGTCGATCCTGTTCATAAGGTGACCGTCATCCCGCGTGGTCGGGCATTGGGAGTGACCCAATTGATGCCTGATGAAGACCGTTACAACATCGGTGAAAAACGACTTCACTCGCAACTCGCCTTCATGTTGGGTGGCCGTGCCGCAGAAAAGCTGGTTTTCAACGAATTCTCTGCGGGCGCCGAAGACGACTTGAAGCGAGCCACCCAAATTGCCCGACGGATGGTGACCCGCTGGGGAATGAGTGAGGCGATTGGTCCCGTTGCCTTTCGTGACAGCGAAGAGCATCCGTTTCTGGGTAAAGAGATGGCGAGTGATCAGCGAGAATACAGTGACGACACAGCGCGTGTGATTGATGCCGAAGTTCAGCGGTTCCTGATTCAGGCCAATGATCGTGCCATGCAGATTCTGACTGAACATCGGGATAAACTCGATGCACTCACCAAATCGCTGGTGGAAAAAGAATCGCTCGATCTTGATGAAATCTCGGCGATTATTGGCCCTCCTGCAGTTCGAGCGGGTGAGTAGTCGCGACGTGATGGTGAGTCATTTCGACGGTCTGGGCGCTCCGGGTCGCTGGTGGCAGGTCGTTTCCGCGTTGGAAACGGCCCCGTTCGTCGTTTCAAATTTGGTTGCCAGTTTTTTTGCTGGCCGAATCATCCCCATTAAAGAATGGTTTCTATGTCCGCCAATGCCAGCCACGATCCGATCGAGCATGTTCTGGTGGTCCCAACACGACTTTTTCATGAACTTGGTCACTTTCAGGGTTTTCATACCGACACGGAACGTTACATCCAAACGCTGCTCGATCCGGCTCATACCAGCTTCCGACCAAGGAACGAGGTTGAGGAGGATCCCAGTTTTAAGCAACTGATCCCGTACTGTATTTTCCGTCACGCAGGCCAGGTATTTCATTATAAGCGTGGTAAAAAGGGTGGGGAGGGTAGGCTGTACAGCAAGCGCTCGATTGGAATTGGTGGTCATATTTCCTCGACAGATCAACTTTCGGGCGACCGTCGCTATTCGGAAGCGATGCACCGGGAGATTTCAGAGGAAGTCTTTCTGGAATCAGGGTTTAAGGATGCTTGTGTTGGGTTGATCAATGACGATGAAACACCGGTCGGTCAGGTTCATTTAGGAATTGTTCACATTTTTGATCTGGACGCGGCCAAAGTTCGCCCCCGTGAAGAGTCGATCATAGAGACAGGGTTCGCAAATTCCTCAGAATTGATACAGGCTGTCGACGAGTTTGAAACTTGGTCACAGATTTGTATCAAGCATCTGTTTGGTTAAGGTGATGAGGCGATTCGTGTAGCATCGGCGGCACTTGGTTCTGCGGAGCAGGGGTGGTGTCGCTGACGGGATTCATGAGACCAGGGAGGGTCATTTGATGGCAATGAAATGGAATCGACGCTCGGTGATGGGTGCAGCCCTTGCAGCGGCTGTCCCGGTATCCGCCGGTTTGGTGTTGGGTGCAGAGGAAAAGTCAGCCACTTCGGTCAAAGGGAAATTGACGGATCAAGCCTTGGGAACGTTGCTGAAGGCCATGGGTCTGGACGCAAAGGTTCAAGAACAGCGATATGACTTCGCGTTCAAAGCGACGATCGAGGATCAGGAGTGGGAGCTTTCGATGTCGAGCGTTCTCAGTCAGGATGGAAGTTCTGTCTGGGTGATGGCTTGGTTAGACGAATTGCCAAAATCGGCTGCGGACGTTCCCCGTACGGCGCTACTGCGATTGTTGTCCGACAACGATAAGCTGGGCAAAGGGAAGTTCTTTACCTATATCGCAGCCAATCGTCGATTTGTGTTGCAACGAGTGATTCCGAACGAGAACATCAACTCGGAACGTTTCCGTGCGGTGCTTGACGATCTTGGTCAATCGGTGGTGGAAACTCACCCGCATTGGAGCGTCGCGAACTGGACATCTCCTTCGGTCGAAGACCCATCGCAGTCTGCAAAGACCGGGGTGGTGGTCAAGGGGAGCGTTCCCACTAGCGGTGCGACGACCGCGTCACCGCAGCCGGCGGGGACTCCGGCCAAAGCATTAAAAACGGCAGTGAATGACTCGAAATTCGGATCTACTCAGAAGAAATAAATGGGGGGCCATCTCCCCTGATTCGATTCGGATTGAGACCGATTGCGGAGCGGTCAAAAACGGGTTTCTGCAGCGGAATTTGTACGAATCCAGGGGATGGTCTGGTGCTGGGGATTTTCGCAGCCCGTGGACCATATTCGGTTACGGGCTGCCTCATTCGTATTGTATTCTTGCCAGATATTGTATTCTTGCCAGGTATTGGTCAGCGTATTTCAAAAGGAGTGATGGTGGCCAACGGGGTTGAACCAGATCTTAACCCGAATTCCGTCACCGGGCCGATTTCCACAACGGATTCGGCTGGTGAATACAAACACTGTTGGATCTCGTTTGGAGGAAACGTTGGCAACGTCAAGGCGACCTTTGACGCAGCGCTGGCACTGCTGAGTCTGCATTCACAGATTCACTTGGGAAAGCGTTCAGGCCTGTATTGTTCGACTCCCATGGGGTCTCAGGCAGGAAGCCCGTTTCTCAATTCGGTTTGTGGATTAACCACCGGCCTGGCTCCGCATGATTTGTTGTCAGTGCTGCAGTCTGTGGAAATGCAATTGGGTCGGGTGCGTGAGATTGACTGGGGGCCACGCACTCTGGATCTGGATTTGTTGAGTTACGGCGACCGAATCATTGATGAACCAAAACTGGTGATTCCCCATCCGGCCATGACCTACCGTCGATTTGTCTTGGATCCGCTACTCGAAATTGATCCAGACTGGCGGCACCCGACATTCGGTGAATCCGCGACGTGGACTTTATCGCGTCTCAAAAAACGACCGATCCAGCTGGCGTTACTGGAGATCCCGGCAGACCAGGTGTGTGAGCTGTCGGGGCAACTCGCCACCCATTTTTCGGATCTCGAGTGGGTCTCAGAGCCACCGTGGAATGATGACGTACTTCCGATTCACCTGAGCGGTTCTTCTCCGCCAGCAGGATTGAGGCTCATCGATCTACGCAGGTCGCCCGGAGATTTGCGTGAACGAGTGCGGTCAGCGCTGACGGCAATTTTTGATGAGCCAAAGCGAATCTCGGACTGGTGAGGGTTGCTATGGAA
This sequence comes from Schlesneria sp., assembly GCA_044354755.1. Lineage (GTDB taxonomy): Bacteria > Planctomycetota > Planctomycetia > Planctomycetales > Planctomycetaceae > Schlesneria. The sequence continues at coordinate 7,773 of JBIKZJ010000031.1, forward strand.
CGAACGAATTGCCCGGTGCAAAAAATCGACCAGCGGCCGGATCAAAAACGTAGGTGTAAAAAATTCGGTGTCCCTGATAGGCGCATGTCCTCGATACAGTCACTCTGACGTTGGCTCCGTATCAAAAACGGGGCTCACCCTATCCGTTCACCCGGTCGGTTCATCGCGGTGCGATCAGCGGAAATTTAAGGGTTCGACATCAACCTGAAACTCGACATGGGGATGGTGTGGAAACAGCGGTGCCGCCTGCAGCCAGACCGCGCGTAAGGAATGGAGATCCGGCGAGGTCAATTGCAGGTGGTATCGAAAATTCGCTTTGAGCCGCGTCACGATGCAAGGGGCGGGGCCGAGAATGCGGAGATCGGCCTGTAGTTCCCTCGCAGCAGTGCGAATGAGTTCACTGATTTTGGCCGCATAGTCATTCACCTCGGCCTCATGAATCCCCCGAATAATGATGCGTGCCATGTGCGTATAGGGGGGAACCTTCAGGGATTTTCGATGCGTCAGTTCTTGAGTCGCGAATCCCAGATAATTATGCTCGGCAGCGCAGAGAATGGCATATTGTGTCGGGGATGCGGTTTGCACCAGCACGCGACCACCTCGGGCGCTTCGTCCTGTTCGACCGGCAACTTGTGCGATCAACTGGAATGTTCTTTCTGCCGAACGAAGATCGGGTTGGTGGAGCAAGGTATCGGCATCGATCACACCGACCAGCGTCACATTGGGAAAATCCAAACCTTTGGCAATCATTTGCGTTCCCAGCAGAATCTGGACTTCACCATGTCGAAACTTTTCCAGAGCCACGTCATGAGCCCCACGTTTCTGCATGGTATCGCTATCCATTCTGAGACATTGAAAACTGGGGAACCGGGCCTTGACCTCGCTTTCAAGTCGTTCCGTTCCCAAACCCAGGTACGCCAGTCCCGGTCGCTGGCATTCGGGGCAGGCCCCCGGAGGTTTGGTCGAGAAGTTACAGCAATGACATAAGGCGATGGCCCGTTCTTTATGCCAGGTGAGTGTGATATCACAGTCGGGGCATTTGACCCCTTTTCCGCAACCTCGACACCAGATCACAGACGAATAGCCACGGACATTGAGAAACAGGATGACCTGTCCCCCGTCATTCAGTGCTTGATTCATTCCCTGAAACAACGCGCGACCGATCGCCGCCCCTTTGCCGACGGCGGGATCATTTCGCGTATCGACGATGACCACTGGTGGCAGGGGGAGGTCCTCGACCCGCTTGGGGAGTGAGACCAAAGTGTCGAGCCCTTCGAGGACTCGTTGCCAGGACTCCAGCGTCGGAGTTGCCGACCCGAGGACCAGTGGGACTTTTTCCAGTTCTGCGCGGTAGCGAGCCACTTCCCGTGCATGGTATCGGGGGGTATTGTCCTGTTTGAAGCTGGTCTCATGTTCTTCATCAATGACGATCATGCCCAGATGAGGAGTTGGGGCAAACACCGCACTCCGGGCTCCGACGACGACCTGCACGCTTCCCGAGGCAATTTGCTTCCAGTGTCCGTGGCGTTCGGCATCCGTCAGATGGCTATGCAGGACTGAGACCGAGGCAAAGCGACTGCGAAAACGGCGGATCGTTTGCGGTGTCAGACTGATTTCGGGAACCAGCATAATGGCTTGCCGGCCGTAGCTCACAATTTCTTCGATGGCGCGAATATAGACTTCGGTTTTGCCACTTCCCGTGACTCCATGCAAAAGCAGGGTGCGATGCTCGCCCGATCGAACAACATCGACAATCGAATTGACCGCTCGCGTTTGATCGGGATTGAGGATGAGCTCACGATGGGCTTCAATGGGGCCGACTATGGGCGGCGTCAGCACGCGTTCTCGTAACGACGTGATTAACCCTTTATCGCGAAGCGTTTGAATGGGTGAGATTCCGCATTGTGCTGCGGCGGCGAGTTCATCCACCGCCAGGGGGCGATTCGACGCGCATAAGACTTCGATGACGACTCGTTGTTTTGCGCGAAGTTTCAGAGCGTCAAGTGCCGCAGCAAGCTGGCCCGATGCCGGGCCGGGGCTGGCTATCTCTCTTGAGGAGGAGTGACGATTTGAGGCAACGGAAGTCGGGGTCTCATCAGAGCGTGTGATTGGACCAGAGATTGAAGGAGCCGAAAGGTTTGGCTCGGCCCCTTCGGCCGGGTTTGATTCCCGCGTGGTTGCGGTCAGTCCCAGCGTATTTCGGAGCGAAGGGCTCAGTTCGAAAAAGGTGATTTCGCGCGTTCCGGCATTGGACTTCACTCCCTTGGGGATCACCGTCTCCAGGACCTGTCCCCAGCCGCAAAGGTAGCGATCGGCGATCCATTTGGTGAGTTCCAGCATCTGGCTATCAACCAGGGCTTCTCGATCGAGGACCGACTCGATGGACTTGAGTGAACGTCCCGCCGGCAGTACGGACCCGAGTGCCACACAGTAACCGATCAGTCCTTGACTTCCCCTGCCGAACGGAGCCTGCACACGTTGGCCGGGGCCGATTAACTCGCGCAATCCTTCGGGAACCAGGTATTGATAGATGGTCGTCAGCGGGCGATTAAAAACCACATCGGCGATCAAGAGATCGGTTGATGCGGCGACTTCCCATGCTTCGAGGTTTGCTGGGAGATCCTGGTCCGCAAACAACTGATTTTGTCGGGGTCGATTCAATGGGGGATTCGCATGCGAGGACATTTTCCGTATCCCGATACAAGATCCCACACGGGAATACCATTCCCTCGCATGCGGGATCTTGGCCGACGACGAATCAGTAACGACTCACAAGAAATCACTAACGACTCACAAGCCAAGGGAGGGGTTCGCCGGCTTTGGGGAGTTTCACCAGTTGCACGCTGGTGACCGCTTGATGTGCCGAGACCTCGGCCAAGGTCTCGTCATCGGGTTCATTATCGAGATTCAGGACGGCAATGGCATCACCACCCGGTTCATTTCGTTCTCGCCCTAAGGCCATGTGAGCGATGTTAATCTCATGTTTTCCGCAGATGTTTCCCATGAAACCGATGACACCCGGTTTATCGATGTGCTTATACAACAACAGGCATCCGTCCAGGTACGCATCCAGATGGAATTGATCGACGCGAACTAAACGCAAAAACTGTTTACCAAAAATGGTCCCGGCGGCGGTCGATTCGCCATCATCGGTCTGAATTGTCGCAGAAATCAATGTCGAAAAGTCACCGACTTCATGCGAGAGCTCTTCTTTGATTTCAATACCACGTTCTCGGGCCAGCATGTCCGCATTGACGATGTTGACGTTATCGGCGAGGGCTTTCGAGAGGAGTCCTGCTGCAAACGCATTCGAGATCAGTTTTGTCTTTTTGCTGGCCGCCTCGCCCTTAAATTGGAGTCGAACGCCACGCACACCCCCTTTGGTGAACTGGGACATAAACAATCCCAAACGGCGACCCAGGTCGAGGTAGGGCTGCATATCGATCATTTCTGCCGCAGTGATGGGAGCCATGTTGACGGCATGGCGGACTTCGTTGCGAACAAGAAATCCCGTAATGATTTCTGCCGCTTCGACTGCAACGAGTTCCTGGGCTTCATCGGTTGAAGCTCCGAGGTGTGGCGTTGCGAGGACTTGTGGCAGCTGGGCTAATCCCCAGTCTTTGGGGGGTTCATCCACAAACACGTCGAGTGCGGCACCGGCGACGTGCCCGGATTGAATCGCGTCAAACAGAGCCTTTTCGTCAATGATCCCGCCGCGGGCTCCATTGATCAGCCGGACACCTTTCTTCATCTTGGCGATGCGTGCCGCATTGATCAGACCTTCGGTCTCGGGTGTCATCGGCGTATGAACCGTGAGAAAATCACACTTGCCAACGAGATCATCGATATCGCGATAAAGTTCGATCCCTTCGGCACGGGCTCGTTCTTCCGAGAGAAACGGATCATAACCCAGAACTTTCATTTCAAACGCAATACAACGGCGGGCCACGGTCAAGCCAATTCGTCCGAGACCAACCACGGCAATCGTCTTACCCGCGAGCTGCGTTCCGGTGAAACTTTTCCGATCCCACTTGCCAGCCTTCATGGATGCGGCAGCCGGGCCAATATTGCGGGCCATCGCCAACAGCAACGCCATCGCCTGTTCGGCGGTAGAGGTCGTGTTACCCGCCGGTGTATTCATGACCACGATCCCTTCGCGCGTGGCGGCGGGCAAGTCGATGTTATCGACGCCGACCCCAGCCCGAACGATGACCTTCAATCGGGGTTGATCCTTGAGGATCTCGGGAGTCAACTTCGTGGCACTCCGAATGATGATCCCATCGACATCCTGAAGAAATTCGCGAACCTGTTCGGGCGTATGCTTACCACTGCGATTGACGACCTCGACACCCGGGGTCTCTTGAAGAATCTTGAGGCCCGCTGCGGAAAGATCGTCGGTAATGAGAACTCGGTACATGGTATTAGGTGGTCGATCGAAATAAAGTGAATAGTGAAAACGTCTTTTTGCCGCAATAGGTTTTTCTCTTCTGAACCCGCATGGAGGGAACAGGATTGTGTAAGCATACGCGGCAGGCTCGCGATGTCCAAGAGATCCGACCACACCAAACAGTAAGCTTTGATGGGATGGGGCAGGGATGATGCGGGAAAAAATCCAATCCCTGCAACTTGCAATCGAGATGGGCTCGGTGCCCCCCCTGAGATCTCTCTCCTCGAACCCCATTTTCACATGAGCAAATCAAGGAAACTTTTCAGCGGAGTCACAGAAATCGGGGTTCGAACCAAGTGATTTTTAGCGGCTGACTCGGCCGCGCCCCCCCCCATTCATCAAGGCCTCGATCTCGGCTCGTGTGACATCATTGAAATCACCAAGGATGCTGTGTTTCAGACAACTTGCAGCAACGGCATAGCGAAGCGCGGTATCGGTGTCGGCCAGTTCCGGTGTGTTCATGGCAAAGATCAAGGCTCCGGCGAACGAATCTCCGGCACCGACGCGATCGACGATGTTCCGGATTTCGTACGGCGAATAGTTCCCCGCCCGATCGGTCGGGGCAAAGTGGGCCTGTTTTTTTTGTGTATCATACAGCATGGCCCCCCAATTATTATGGCTGGCCGAGAGGCTTTCTCTGAGGGTGATCGCCACGTGGCGCAAATTGGGAAAGCGTTGTGCAATTTGCTGGGCGACATCTTCATAACCACGAAGATTCAGTTCGCCAGCATCGACATTTGTTTCGGACGCCGAGATTCCGAGGATATGGTCTGCATCTTCTTCGTTGGCGATCAGGACTTGAAGGTGGGGCAGCAATCCTTCCATCGTTTTTCGGGCGAGTGCTGCGGGTTTCGTTCCTGGTTCCCAATTCCAGAGTTTTTTGCGAAAATTCAAATCCGTGGAAACGGGAATTCCCCGACGGGCCGCCTCTTTCACCGAAACCAACGCAGCCTCGGCCGCTTCACGGCTGAGCGAAGGGGTAATCCCCGTGGTATGAAACCAATCGGCCCTGGCGAAAATGGTATCCCAGGAATAGCTCGTCGCGGGGGTGATGGAAATGGACGAATTGCTGCGATCGTAGGTCACCGTTCCCCCACGTTGATTCGCACCATTTTCGACGAAATAAATTCCAAAACGACCTTGATCGGTTCGCAAAATCAGCTGGTCATCAACCCCATAGGCCCTCAACTGCGCCACAAATGCATCCGTGATCGGGTTATCCGGGAGTGCTGTACAGTAAGCCGCTTGACCACCTTGCCGTGCGATCGAGACTGCGACGTTAACCTCGGCTCCGCCAAACGTGGCGTCCAGTGAACCGGGAAGGGATTGAGACAGACGTAAAGAACCTGTCGGCATCATTCGCAGCATCACCTCGCCAAACGTTACGACTCGCATACCAAACCGTCCCCTCTTCTCAGCTCACACTGACGACTCGAAACTCGTTCCGACACTTTCGGAATCGACTCAGAATCGGACAGGATATCGAGTGCAGGGGAAAAAAAGAAAGTCCGGCGCAAACCCGTGACTGCGATCATTCGCTCAGAATCCATTTTGCTCGAAGAAGATCACCAGGGCTGTGATGTTGTCTTTCGAGCCTCCATCCGTTGCGGCCTGGACAATCGTCTCGGCGGTTTTCTGCGGATCGGTCCCCGTTTTTAAAAGCGTCAGCAGTGTGGGATCACTGGCCCCCCCTGTAACGCCGTCGGAACAGAGCAGAAATCGGTCGCCGGGTTGGATTGGAATCTGTTTCAAGTTGGTTCCGGTCCCCCCCTCTTTACAACCAAGGTACCGGTAAAGAACGTTCCGATAACGATGGTTAACCGCCTCTTGAGGGGTTAAAGTCCCAGCTTCCATCAGGGCTTGCGTTAATGAATGATCGGTGGTGAGTTGTTCGAGGGCTCCTTGTCGGAGTGAATAAACCCGACTGTCTCCGATCCCCCCGACAAACAGGGTCCCGTTGACCAGTACTGAAAAGACGACGGTCGTCCCCATGTTTTTGAGTTCATAGTCCGATTCACCGAGAACCATGATCTTTTGATTCGCGAATGCAACCGCATCTTCGATCTGCTTTTTGGTCTGCGTCGGAGTCGAGTTCTCGAAGTCAATCTGTTGCAGTTTTTTGGGGATTGCCTCGACGGCAATTTGACTGGCTCGCTCACCAGCCGACTGTCCACCCATCCCGTCGGCAACCAGAAAAAATCGGTTTTGCGGATCGCAATAGCAAGCGTCTTCGTTGTTTTCGCGTTTCCCAATAATGCTCAACCAGCCGACTTGTAATTTCATTTGATAGCGCCTGAGCATTGACCCATGTCCATTGCCAATTCAACCCGAATTGATTCGACAAACGAAGCAGAAGATCAAGATGGAATTCACACAACTCTTGAGTTTACCACTGAAGATTCCGAATGGAAGCCTTCTTACCGGCAAATCCTCATTCGCGGTACGAGTTCCAAGACCTATGGATCAAGGAAATTCGTTTGGGCAAAGTGTCTGAATCAGGTCGCGAATTCCCAGTGTCGAGGCACTGAATAGCATTTCACCCGCTACAAATCCGGCACTGGCTCCGTAATAACGATTCTGGCTTTCCACCAGCCGAAAAATCCGGTCTTTCTGCGGTGGAAATTGAGTTTGGTACGCTCGGATTGCATCAAGCTTCAGGGGAAGTGCGGCAGAGATATCAAAGACAAATCCCCCGTTCAGATCATGATGATCCAGTGTGGAAAATCCCAAGGGATACCAGAGTTGCTTTTTCACGGTATGGACGGGCACCCCTGCAAATTCGTCATCCCATTTCGTCAATCGACTATAGAAGACGGCTGCGTCGGTGATTTGCATCGCTTGCCAATGGTCAGGAGAAGCCATCGGGGTTTTCCCGGCAATTCCCATCACGATTCTTGGACGCCAACTGCGAATCACACGGGCCAGAGCAATTCTGGCGGGGAAGGAATCAAACAGACACCGGTTTGGCAACGTTAACGTTTCTCGCATGTGGATACCGAGAATTCGTGCCGCTTCCAACGCCTCGGCGAGTCGGGTCTCTGGCCCCGGACTTCCTGGTGTCGGCTCACCGTTGGTCAAATCGCAGATTCCCACCCGATATCCTTGTTGAACCAACCGTGCGAGTGTTCCTCCCACGGCAATTTCCACATCATCCGGGTGTGCTCCCACAGCGAGTACGTCGAGTGCTGGTGGCAATTCCACTGTCATTTTTTCCTCAACAATTCAGATTTTCGCATCGCAGCGGATCTCACTGCGAACAAGGGAACCGATTTCATACAGGACGATTCTCACCCGGCCTCACTCAATACAAAAGGCCTGGATCAATTTCGCAACGCGATGCGGATGGGTCAGGCAGGGGTGCTGACCCGCCGAGTGCAACCATTCCACCCGGCAAGATTTCAGTTGTTTTTCCAGCTGCTGTTGCGATTCAGCCGCAATTCGGCCCTCCCCTTCTGTCCGGATCAGCATGACCGGCAAGCGAATCTCGCCCAGTTTTTGCGAAAGATCAAACGATCTGAGCGCGACCGCGCGAAGCGCGAGGTCCCTGAGCAACAGCTTCCCGGTACTTTCGATGAGGAACTCAAATCGGGATGTATCAAACGGCGGAAACCACGGTTGATGATTTACCGCTTGAAAACGACGGCGTTGAGGGAGCGAATCCAAGGTTTTCGAGGACCGCAGGCAAATCGAGATGAGTAGCCGTTCAAAAAAGGAGAGTTTTTGAATGGCAAAACCCTGCTGCAACACGGCACTTGCGATCCGTCCGGGCTGATTGAATGCCGCTTGCAGTCCAACCGCAGCACCAAAACCGGCTCCAAAAAGATGAAATCGCTGATCCCCATGCTGGTCCGCGATGGCAAAAAGATCATCACAGTAGAGAGTCAACGTCTTGTTTGCATGCGGCGCGACCGTCATGGTATCGAACAGGACGCAACGAAACTGATCTTTGAGCAGCCATGCCGTCAAGGAAAAGAGCTCGGCAGTTCCCGCATAATGATTGAGAAAATAGAGGGGACGTCCCACGCCCCAAGTCCGCCCGGTTAACCGGTGGGGCCCATGGTCCAACTCCCATGGCGTACTATCTCGAAGATAGTTTTCGCGAATTTCCTGCCAAACCAGCGGGGCAGGACACGGTTCGCCCGCACCATCGATTCGCTCAACAGCAACCGTTTTCTCAAACGGCGTCAGTTTCTCAAGAGGCGTCAGTTTCTCAACGGGCGTCAGTTTCTCAGGAGGCGTCAGTTTCTCAGGAGGCGTCGTCTCGAGGGGACGGACATCAAGCCGATCGACCCCGTCGACCGCTGACGAGAGACTCGAAACTTCGGGGGATGTTGCGAGCGTGGTGAATGGAGTGTCAGTCATGGTTCTGGTTCGAAAAATAAACGGGATGCATGCCGGTCCAATCATCTCTCGTCTGGAAAGAAGTTCAACCCTACAGCGACTCACAATCGGATTGTGAGCGATCTTTCGGAAAAAACTGTGCCCATTCCCGCGACGAGGGCAACACGGTTTTTGATTGTGATCCCATTTTTCCCTTCGATATTTGGCAGGCGAGGCGATACCGCAAGCTCACCTCAGGAATCGGATTCTTTCCCAATCGGGCATCCGCAGGTACAGCTCACGGCTGCCAATGCGGAGATTCCCTGGCTTGGAAGGGAGATGAACCAGAAACGGTTTTCCGACAAGATAAGATCGATGGACCACCGGGTTTTCCCACCGACGACTGTCATGGGAAACCGGGCTGTTATCGCCCAGCACAAAGAATTCGTTCTCTTTTAATGAATAGGGCCGGTTGATGGCATGGCGACTGCGGGAATCGGTGTAGTAGATATCGCGGTACAACCGCAGTTTGCCGACTTCGACATCTAATCCCCGTGCGCCGAACCGAACTGGTATTCGTGGTGCCGCGACACCAGCAGGAAACTCAAATGTCCAGGCGGGAAAGAGCTCTTTCCCATCAACCGCGACAAGGACCTGCTTATCGATTAAGGAAAACTCGACTGTCACACCCCGTTTTTCCAATTGAACTGGCCAGGGGACCGACGCTACCGGATCCGATCTTGGGCCAAACTCGGCATTCGCCGAATTCAGGGCCTGACCTTCCAGCAAGGGTTCGACAAACAGCGAGATTTGCCGACGCAGGGCATCCAACATCAGTGTAAACCGGGTCGCACCATCGGTCATTTCCATCAGAAACTGACCTGCACCACCTCGCACGAAAATCCGACTGGAAATCATCAGGTCCCGCACCGGATTCGGCGTCCCGATTTCCTCGTCCGGATTGTAACCGTAATGATCCATGACGGGGACAATGTGCGAGGCCGAGTAGAGATCACGGACCGCTGCCTGGAATGGTTCTTCTTCGCTCAAATCAATCAGTTGTCGCGCCACATCGATTGGCAAGGCCCCCGTCACGCTGAACTGATGCGTTGCAGGCTCGAATCGCAGGCCAGAGTTGGGGACTGAGCGGGGATCGAGATCCTCGGGCCAACTCACTAACGGGACAGAGGTCTCTTGCATCCCACCAGACCGAATCCAATGGTGATACTCGACCCAGGAAATCGGATGATTATCGGGCCGCCGAACATGGTCACTTCGCATACGAAATGAAGAGGTATTCGCAGTCCACGACGAGTCTTCCTGCGTTGACGGGTCCGCCGGATCGGGGGCGATGATTTGCCAGTGCGATCGATAGGCTTCGTCGCGGGCGGGCCTGAAGTTCTGGTCATCGACCAGGATTCGGGTGGCGAGTTGCTGTGAAAATGTCTTTCGCGCGATTTGACCATCAACGATCACATCCCCGCCGGTGATTTGTATTCGCTCACCCGGTAATCCTGCGATGCGTTTCACGTAGGCTTCGGTGGGACGAGCGGGATTTCGGAAGACGACGACATCCCAACGATTCGGCGATTGATACAAATAGGCCTGCTTATTGACGAGCAACTGATCGCCATGATTGCGAGGAACGTCCGAGACATCAATTCCCGGTTGACCACAGTTGGGGCAGATCGCGCGCGAGCGACTGGTAATGACCGCATCGGGATCGTCGTCGGTGTCGTATGCGGTACCGAAAGGAAATGTGATGCCACAGGTGGGACAAATCACTCGTTTATGATAACCCAACAGTGACGGTGCCATGGATCCCGTTGAGATCATGTAACCTTCCGCAGCAAATGTCCTGAACAACAGCACCGCAACAAACAACGAGACAAAGGCCTCGACCAAAGCACGAAGTGTCCCCCGTTTGTCTTCATCAAAACGGGGAAGTTCCGGTTCGGGTTTTTCGATTGTGGGTTGAGGCGAAAACGAATCACTCATCGATACCAACCGTGGCCATGCGGACAGACATCACACCCTCTGTGAATATTGACTGAAAAACCGCCGCGCGATCGATATGCGGCAATCGGTTGGACAGACACGACTCTGAGGATCGGGATTCTATCGGATCGGATCAGAACCGTGGAATAGCGAAGGAAAAACTTCGCCAAAGCCCTGTCGGTATCTCGTTATGACGGAACACGGCGAGAAGTTCTGTCTTCGCGCCGAAATGATCCGTTGTTATCCTGCCAAGGGACGGGGAGAGATTCTCGACCCCTCTTCTGCCTCGGCTTCCTCATCCAGCGCTGCGGCAAGAATTTACCAAGGAAGGTGAAGCAATGGCGTTGGGCATGGTGCGGTGGATCACTCTCATCACGATGATGTGCTTGTGTTGTTGCGGTTGCAGCGATTTCCAATCCGCACTCCGTGATGACGACGCAGATATTTCAGATCTCGATTATGAAGGTGATGAAAATCTGTCTGATGAATCGGATGAAGAAGTCGCCGAGAATCAAAACGAATCCGACACACTGCCCACTTTCTCTGCACGGACACCCTCGTCTCTCGAAAAGCACGTCGTCCTGAAGGTGGGAGATCGATTTCCGTTTTTGAAAACGATGGAACATCAATTAACCCAAATTGACGAGGGGGTGACCCAAGTCAGTTCCTCACGTACGGAAATCCATTTCTCGCTGGTTGTGGAAATTGTGGCGACCGATGGCCGAAAACGACTGCTGGTCGAATTTCAAAACGTTCAGCATGAGCAATCGCTGCTGAATCAACGGATCACCTATTCCTCAGACAAACCGAATGTCCCCGTTCCCACAGCCGCCCTGCTCTACGCTGGGCTGGTGAATAATGGGTTCTCGTTCTGGATTGGTTCCGATAACCAAGTGCTGGAACTCGTCGATTACCCAGAGTTTCTCCGTCGCTGCCTGCGCAATGTTCCACAGGCCGATGTTGGTCCTTTGCAGCAACAACTCGACCAAATTGATCCGGCAGGTGCCGTGGAGAGTTTTGTAGACGAAAGTATGGGCCTCTTTGCGGCTTATCAAGGCCGAAATCAAGACCGCCAGGAAGCAAAAAAGGGAGCGACTTGGGAATTAGAGCCGCAACGTTTCGAGGCCCCTGTCCCCATGTCGATCCATACCCGTTGTCTCTTGAAAGAGATTTCGCCCAACGCCGCAGACATCCTGCTCAGCGGAAAAATCGCAGCCTCTGAGGTCCCCTCGCTAATCCGAGACGATGGCTGCAACCTGAAAATCTTTGTCCGGGGAGGTCACACTTCCGGATCATGTCGTATTCATCCTCAAACGGGAATTCCCGTTCAATCGGAAATTCAGCGAACTCTGGATCTGATTGTGGAAATGGAGGATGGACACCAAATTCAACAAACAAAAGATGCCCGAAGTTCACTCGCATCAATCCCGGCAAGATCCTCAAATTCCTCGATCGAAACCCAAATTCAGCAAACCGGTTTTCAGCGGAATGGGACCGACCTGAAAAATCGCCCCGTTGTGCGTTCGGTTCAATCGCGTCAGAATTGAAGCGGATTGGCGACGGTGTCAGGGAAACAAAATTCCTGGCGCATTCAGATTCGCCCTCCATTCATTTTGGCAAAAGGGGGATTCGAATCGATGACGCTCATTCAAAAGATTCTCGTTGGCGTTGATCTGCATCACGGTGATCGACACGCATCTCGAGAGATCAGTGAAGAATCACAAGCCGCGGTCGCCGAGGCCATTTACCTGGCGGCCGTTTCTGGTAGCTCAATCACATTCTGTTCGGTGCTCGAAATCTCGGCACAATGTGAGTCCTTGATGGAACGGGATCATGACGCCAATTACCAATCGGTGAAAACCATTGCAAATGACCTGCTAGACAGGCTCGTCAATCAGGCCGTTGCAAATGGTTTGGTTGCCGATTGCGTGGTTCGCATTGGCGTGGCTGCAGAAGAGTTGTCAAAAGTATCCATTGAAGGCAAATACGATCTCTTGATGATCGGCATACGATCAAAACAACGGGCCTCATCCATCTTGTTTGGAAGCACCGCAATCAAACTGATGCGGTATTCGCCCAGTCCCGTCTGGGTTGTCAAACCTGCCGAGATTCGCCTGATTCGTGATGTGGCCATCGCAACCGATCTCAGTCCCGCTGCTCTTCCCGCTTTTCACCTGGCCGTAACGGTAGCTCGCGCCATCCAGGCGAGGCTGCATGTTTTGCACGCAGTGAATTTGGCCGATATACGGTATCTGGCCATGGCAGGCATGACCGAAGCAGAATTGGACCAGTTTGAGGAAACTCTGCGAAAAAGTGCGGATGATCAGGTTCGGGATCAACTCCACCAAACCGACTTTCGCACATTGCCCCACGGAGTCAAGATCGAGCATCTTAACGGGGCTGCGGATGTGGCGATTACTCAATTTATCGCGAACCAGGGAATTGACCTTTTGGTGATGGGGACGCATGGGCGCACGGGAATGACGGGACTGTACCTCGGAAATACCGCTGAACGAATTCTACCGGCACTTCAGGCATCGCTTTTGGCGGTGAAACCGCCGCAGTTTTCCCTGCCGCATCCCCACTAACGATCGAGAATTCTCCTCGGGATGATTGCCATTTCCTTCCGCCGATCATGCAGCGGTTGTCAGCAAAGAGAAACAGTTGAGGGAGACTGAATTGCATCAGTCTCCCTCAACCTTTGGCATCCATGATCTGATCCCTGCAAGATCATGTGCGATTGGTCTCAAAGATCAATGGCCGGGCGAATGCATGACGAACCCTGGATAGGCTTCGTTTCCGTGCTCGCCAAGATCCAAACCTTCCATTTCTTCTTCGCGAGTCACTCGCAATCCGAAAATCGCTTTGAGAATAATCCAAGCGATGAACGAGACCGGGAGGACATAAGCGGCGGTCGCAATGACCCCAGTCAGTTGAATAATCAATTGCGAAGCGTCACCACCGGTGAACAACCCCGCTTTCAACGCGACTGCTGGCGGAGTCGCTGCGGGAATCAATTTCGGATCGGTGAACAAACCGATGCAAAGCGTTCCAAAAATCCCGTTGACCAGATGCACCGATGTGGCCCCGACGGGATCATCAATTCCAATTCGGTCGAACGTCATCACTGCCAACACGACAACCACTCCCGCGATACTACCGATGATCACCGAACTCCAAACCGATACGAAAGCACAAGCAGCGGTGATCGCTACCAAACCCGCCAAACAACCGTTCAGTGTCATCCCCAAGTCGGGTTTCCCCAGCAGAATCCAAGCAGTCGCGGTGGCAGTGATCGTGGCGAACGCTGCTGCGGTATTCGTCGTGACCGCGACATGAGAGATCAAGCCGGGGTCCACAGCCATCGTACTACCGGGATTGAATCCGAACCAACCGAACCACAGAACAAAACAACCAATCGTGGCCAGCGGCATGTTGTGGCCAGGAATCGCGGTTGGCTTTCCTTCGGCAGTGTACTTGCCAATTCGCGGACCCAGGACGAGGATCCCGGTGAGTGCTGCCCAACCACCAATCGAGTGAACCTGGGTGCAACCTGCGAAGTCGAAGAAGCCCATCGATTGTAACCAACCACCACCCCACACCCAGTGCCCGACCACGGGGTAAATCAATGTTCCCATGAAAAAGCTGAACACGATGAACGTATGATACTTGATTCGTTCGGCGACGGCCCCCGAAACGATCGTCGCGGCAGTTCCGGTGAAAACCAGCTGGAAAAAGAATTTCGCCATCAGCGGAACCCCGGTCCAGTTGATCGATCCATAGACCCCTTTATAGGCATCACCGGTAGCAGGACTGTTATCGGCCCCGCTGACAAACCACAATCCCTCCAGGCCGATGTAGGGGGTTCCGTTACCGAACATCAATCCCCAACCAACGAACCAGAATGCAATCGAAGAGACCGCGAACACAATGAAATTCTTAGAGAGAATGTTCACGCAGTTCTTCGCACGGCACATCCCGGATTCGACCGCAGCAAAACCCAGATTCATAAAGAAAACCAGAAACGCGGTACTCAATACCCAAACGGTATCCAGCATCACCTTCAATTCTGCATTTGTGGGGCCTGCTGCGGCAGCGGGCGGAACCGGCGCTGCAGTGGGGTCCACGACAGCAGCGGCGGCATCAGTCACCGCCGGGGCCTCTTGAGCCCAGCCAGGAGCCGCAAATGAGATCATCGCGAGTAAACCCAACATCAGAATACCGGCCGATATTGATCGCCAGCCCTTGTCTCTCCTCAACCTTGTCATCGTGCGCGTCCTCAATTGATGCTCTAGTCATTCAGCCGAGAAACAACTTCTCGTCCACCATTTGCAAGTCGGCGGGTGCATTCGCACCACAACCACTCGTTCGCCGAAGAAACCCTTTGCAAGCGGCGTGCCTAAAACCCGGACAATGAGCATCACGACCCGGCTTTGGACATCCGGTCTCTTCATTTCTCGTTCGGAATGGTGAAGATTTTCCCCTGCGAGCAAATCGCTTCCAAGGGAGCCGCCTGAATCTCTCTGCACGATCAAAACGCACGAATGCCAATCAAACGTGCGTTGTCAGTCGGTTGGGACTCGGGCCAGAGCCGAATCACTTAAGGGGCTTTGATCAAGCCGTTGTTCCGTTCAATCTGCTCTTCGAGTCGACGAACCTGCTGCTCCCGCTGAGCCGCCGTCCCCCCCAAGGCTCGATACTCGGTCTTTTTTTCGAGCAGCCGCTCCACCCAATAATCCGCCAGTTCTCGAATTTCGGATCTCGGACTTCTCATCCAATTAATGAACAGCCACGAATTCGTCTTGGAATTGGTGACATCCTCACGCGAGAAGCCCCAGAGCATCCGGTAAACCGAATCCGCTTCCGCGTCCGCATACCGAGATTGAAGCACTTCTTTCAACACCATCGCACGATGGGGTTGTAAAGGAAGCCACCGTCTGAGCCCCTCACGGGCCGCAAACCGCGCTTCTTCGTGCGGAGACTCGGCAAGAACCTCTACCAACCCGTGACAGTCATCCATCGCCGCGAGGGACTGAGTTGCCAGTTCGGTGATTTTCGAAAACTTGTTGTTCTTGACCAGATTCCGCATCAAGATCTCTGCAGGCTGATTCAAATCGAACATTTTTTCAAACGGAGCTTGCGCTGGATACCGGCGCACCGCTGCCGTTTTTCTTCGAGTCACGTCGGTCCAATCCGGAGCGGAAACAAAACTGACTGCGTCCCTGCGAGACGGCATTTGATGCTCTGGTCGTGGAATCTCTGGCGATGGATTCTCTGGAGCAATCGCTAACATCAATCGCTCGCCAATTTCCTGGGATTCGCCCGAAGAACGAATCCATCGGGCCGAACCCGATAACACCCCAAGTGTCGCTTGATACCAATTCTCATGAAACGACTCTTGAAAATGAGTCGACTCCCGTGAAATTACCTCCAAAGCACAAACGGTTTCTGGTGTCTGCAATTCCAGCTTCCAAAGATCATCCCCAATTCCGATGGCAATGATCCCCGTTTGATTCGGGTCCTGCTGAGATCCTTGAATCAAAATCCGACCCCGCTGAACCCGAATCCCTCCGGTTTCCGCAGGCCTCGGTGCCAGAATCGTCAGCACCGTTTCGCCGATCATCGTTAACTGAATCCGCTCAGACTCAAAATCCAACCGAGATTCAAACGGCTCAATATTCGCAATCAACTCGTCCGAGCTCACCGAAGACTGATGAGGGACCTTGAACCAATGCTGCTCCTGAGAATCAAATCGAAGCAGAACTCCTTCAGCAGAAACATAGGGTACCAACTGGTCGGGATGAGGAGCCGATTGCCCGGATTCCTCGGGTGTTTGCCTGCCTAATTTTGGAGTGGATTCTTTGCTGGAACCATTGACCCTTCCCGCAGCCAGAGTCGTTGCATCCCTCCCACCCGTTTGTTGCAATGGCTTGGCAGTATCCGGGGCTGCGGGTGCCGGAACGATTCCCTCGTCCATTTCGTCTGTGGGGGGAGCGGGGTCGAGCCCCCTCAACATCTCAGCCCGATCCGCAACCGCTGGGAATCCCGCTGGCGTCTGTGGTTGATCAAAGTCGATCGACGCATTCTCCAGAGACGGAGTTTGTGGATCTTCCAACGCTTTGGCTCTGTTCACCAATTCCCCATCGAGAGTTGGATCGCCAGAATCCTTTCGCTGCATCTCGAGATTGGCTTGCTGAATTCGAGTTCCTAATTCCGGGATCACCAAAGCCCCGGAAACCAAGAGCAGCAGCGCCACGATTCCCGTCTGTACCCCACGTCGAGACCAGAAGGAACGAGGAACGACATCAGGGGTCCGGCTGGCCTGCCAATCTGTCGGCTTGACCGGTGCGGACGCAACGTCGACCTCGACCGCAGAGACCTCCACCGCAAAATCGGGTTTCGCGGAAACCAACGTGTCCTCTTGCTTGATCGGCGACACCGGGGATTCCTCCAGAACCGACAATTGCGATTCCGTATCCACGGGACCCAGTGCATACAACCGCTCACGAGTTGCCAACGCCACCGCAGGGAGATCGATGGTCAAAACCTGATGACAAGCCGCCGCTTCGGCCAGCAGTTCGTTCGATGCGAGTAACACCCGTTCGATATCCGCATACTGCTCGGGCTGAAGCGTGTTGTCGAGGTACTTGGCAATGATGTTAGGGTCGATCCCCATCTCAGGGCCATGCACCTCAGGAGCCTTCAGCCGACGCTGACGCATCACTTCCCGTACGCGACTCACCAGCAACTGAGCCATCGGACTTTCCTGAATCTTTTGTCCGATCACTTTTGTGTCGGCCGGCTCAAGCACATCATCCAGATAGGCGAGCAGAGTTCTCAGTGTCAGTCGCATTTCAATCCCACCCCTCTTTCCAATCACATCACACATTGCCTCACTCAATAGTGGAACTTCCTCGCAGCTTCCGTACAGATTTCTTTCCGTTTCGCTCCGAATTCC
>JBIKZJ010000500.1:0-4486 GCA_044354755.1 Schlesneria sp.
CGCCAGCAAACTCTAGCAGATCTTGGGTCGCTGAAAAGTTTGTAGACACTTTCACGGTTGCCCAGGCTAATGTCGGGCTGTCAGTATCGCTCACTGTGACGCTGGAATTGATCACGGTCCCGGGCTGTTTTTCGACATAAGCCAGAGTTGCCGAGCCCGAAACCGTTGGAATTGCTGCTCCCGCAACCTTGATCGTGACCAGATTTGTCAGCGTATTGCTATTCAATTTGCCATCGAAGAGCTGATATTGAACCGAGCGAGCAGCTACGGTGGGACTGGAACGGGTATTGCGATAAGTCACCAATCGAAGAGCCGCCTGGAACTGTGCCAATGTCGCGGTGGCGCCCGCCGAAGTCAACGTCATCGTTCCGGAAGTGGAATCGAAACTACCGACAATATTCCCGGTTGTGGCGACATTAGCCACAAAGCCCAGAACATCCTCATTGGCCACATAATTCGCCGAAATCCGCACCTTCGCGGTTGCGAGGGTCCTATTGTCAACATCGCCAACGATCACTGCCGCATTCACGACGGTCGCCGGCTGGTTCGTTAAAAAGATTAATGGAATGATCCCCGACAGTGTCGGAGCATCATTGACCGTTGCAACGGTGATGGTACTTGTCACTGCGTTACTAAGGACCGAACCATCCGAAACCTGATAAACCACCGAACGGGTCAAAGTCGAAGGATTGGAACTGGTGTTGACGTAGGTCACCAACCGAAGAGCTGCCTGGAATTGCGCCACGGTGGCTGTTGCGTCGGGTGACATGAGAGTCAGAGTCCCTGCATTGAAACTCCCCGTAATGTTTCCCGTTGTCGCATCGCCGACGAAGCCCAGAAGATCCTGTGTCGCCGAGTAATTCGTCAAGATGTTCACCGTCGCCCAAGCCAGTGTCGAGTTGTCGCGATCGCTCAACGTGACATTCGGGTTGAGCGCGGTTGCATTCTGTTTCTCCGTGTAGGCTAAAGTGCTCACGCCATCCAGACTGCTCGCGTCGTCCACGGCCACGATTGCAACCAGGCTCGTAACAGTGTTACTAGCGAAAGTCCCATCGGAAATCTGATAAGCGACTGAGCGGACTCCGGATGTCGGATTGGAACTCAAATTGCGATATGTGACGAGTCGCAAAGCGGCTTGGAACTGTGCGCGCGTCGCAGTCGCCCCAGCGGATGTCAGCGTCAACGTCCCAGAAACCGAATCGAAGCTGCCGACGATATTGCCCATCGTTGCTGTGTTAGCCAAGAAGCCCAGCAGATCCTCTCCAGCAGTATAATTTGACGAGACTTGTATCGTCGCTGAAGCGAGCGTTGTATTATCCACATCTGCTGCGACCAAGCTCCCGTTGATTACGGTCGCGGCCTGCTTCTCCTTAAAGATCAAGGCACTCGCTCCGGCGAGGGTTGGTGCATCGTTTGAAGAAACTGTTACGGTCCTGACAAACGGCGCGCTGATGGCTCCGTCCCCGTCGGCAATCACAACTGAGAATTGCGTTGAGCTTCCTGCGACAATGCTCATGTTACTGATCTTCAATGTGGGCATGAATTGCTCCACGATTATCGGCGTTGCATTTCCATTGAACTGAACGATCATCTGCGCACCAGTTGAAGCGACGGTATAAGTACCAATTGAAAAGCCGTTCCAGTTTATTTGTCCGTTTGCAATGCGAATTCGAGGTGAAAATTCATCCTCCTCAAGAGTGATCATTCCACTCCCGGATGTCAGCGCGATCGTCATGCTGCCTCCATCGAGATCGGGAGAATCCGGGTCTTGAATTTTTGCACCCCGCATCACGGACTTGCTGCTCGAACCGGGTGGCACGATCAATGTTGAAGATAATCCCATTAACACCGGTGGAGATTCCTCAATCACAGGTGTATCAGGTGGGACCGTCGGATTATTGCCGATCATCAGTTCAGCCTTGACCTCCTCGGCGCTTGCATACTGAAGTACGACACGTTGACTGTTCGGCAGAAACAAGTACGTGTCATAACCAACTTGTGTGACATCACCTGCTGTCAGAGGAAACGAGTTGAAGCCCACCACGGAAAGGTGATCGTGCTGTTGCGGTATCCAATCAACAATCAGATCGGTACTTCCGGAATCGGGAGTGATGTAAAATCTGTCCGCTCCCTGACCACCTACCACGATGTCGTTACCGAGACCACCATAGATCTCATCGTCGCCGACGCCACCAATCACGACATCATCGCCACGTCCACCACGAACAACGTCATTTCCATCACCACCGTCAACGTGATCATTACCTTGGTTGCCGTTCAGTTGATCGTTGCCAAGATCACCCCACAGGTAATCATCACCTTCTCCGCCAGCAATTGTGTCATTGCCTTGACCACCCCGAAGTCGGTCGTCACCAGTCCCTCCAGCAATCAGATCGTCACCCACATTGCCGTTGGCGATATCGTTTCCTCCCCCCATTCTCAAGTCATCATTTCCGTCGAGTCCGTTAAAGACTTCCGCCGCGTCGCTTCCATTCAAGATGTCATTTCCAGACGTACCATACTGGCTAAAAATGAAGTCGCCGCGCTGCAAGGCTGATGATGTGATATTCAATAACACGACGGTCTGCGCACCCGGAAGATTGACGACCGCACCACCCTGTCCAGCGCTAATCCGGACCTGCGAGAGATCATTGATGCCTGAAAACTGGCTCAAATCAATCCAATCTTCGCCTGGATGGAAATCCGTAATGACATCACGTGCGCCCGCTTCAAGCGTCATAGCAAAAGTATCGCGTCCTGCCCCTCCGGTGAATGTGTCATTTCCAAGTCCCCCACTCAGATAATCGCCTTCATCAACGCCGGTATTCCTGGTATAGGTTCTCGCCGGTGACGCGTCGCCACCGGCAAGCACGTCGTCGCCCGAGCCGGCAAAAAGAACATCGGCACCGCCGCCTCCATAGAGCTCATCGTTACCGCCACCAGCATCAATGTAGTCCGCTCCCTCTTCGCCATACAGTTCACCGACGCCGTTCCCAGGAACGCCACCTCCTGCCACCGTGTTTCCATGAATAAGAATGTCGTCACCGTGACCGCCAAGAATGATGCCCCACCCATCGCCGCCGAATATGACATCATTACCACCCAACAGGTTCGACCTCGTGCGCGAGTTGGAAGGTTGATAGAGTGTATCGCTTCCCTCTGTCCCATTCACCGAACTAAACTTGGGATCGTCAAAGAGGCTTTTAATTGAGTTGACCGGATCCCGCACGAAGTCCCAGACTTCCTCACCGACATCGCCGACGAATGAAGAAACCTCGGCAATTTCTTCGCTGAACGCTTGATTCAGCAGAGTTTGGATGATGATGCTGGCAGCGATCGATATCGGATCAAATCCGACCGGCACAACTGCAGCACCAAATCCCAGACCTTCTGCCAGGGCGGCAGTCATACTACCGCCGAGTTCACGTGTCACTATTGCAACACCGCCACTTAACCCATAACCGATAGCGGATTGTGTAACGATCTCGCTGGCAAAACTATCATTGAAATTCCCCCGTACAAGCTGTTCACCGATCGTCTTGGCAAGGCTGATGCCCAAATCACCTGCCAACGCTGTCGTACTGAAAACGGAATTGAGAACCGACCGCGCCGCCCCCTCTCCGACCGTCACAGATTCTAGTCGAGCCAAAACAGCGTCACGGACATTGTCAATTTCCGATCGGATTGCCCCGTTTTTGGCACGATTGACAGCGGCGTCAAAGTCACCGTTCAACGCGAATTCCGCTAAAAACGTCCCAGCGGTTTGTGATGCTCTCAACATGATTCCCGAAGGAATAGGCTGTCCATCAATGACGCGTTCTTGGGTTAACGAGTTATACCAATCGGTGACAGACTCGGAGATGACACTACTTAGGTCAATACTCGTGACGAGTGCCTCCATTACGGTCGCAGCGCCGGAGCCATCTCGATAGAAGAAGCGTCCCTCCGCGATCGCTCGCAGGTCGTCAGCGGCATCCACGACAGCTTCAAACCCACTTTCAAGAAGCTTATAAAACTTCCCATTTGAGTAGAGAACCCCCCCGATCATCGTATCCTGGTCGGATCCACCGTCTATTATTGAGTCTCCGTTCCCGCCATTTAGAATCGCACGCTCATTCGACTGAAACTCATCCAGCTCATTTGGAGAAACACCAATACCGTACGTCTGACCAAGTCCCGGGTTATCTGTTCGTCGGCGAGTGAAGAGCACTTCGCCGTCGATCACAGATTTCTCAATCACAAACCCATCGACATATGTCGCCCCTCCCGCTGGAAGAATGCTTAGCAACTGCGTCTCCGTTTCTGTTGCTTCCTCCAAAGAAAACACGGGCGGTATTGAATAACTTTCATGATTACTGTATGACGCTACGTCCGAAAAATATTGCTGCACGGCGAATCCAACAATAGCACTGTCAACATCCGACTTGAGATAATGTGTATAGCCTTGTGTACCAATCTCCTTTCCCGCCAAAGCCCCCCAGAAAAT
>JBIKZJ010000325.1:0-7571 GCA_044354755.1 Schlesneria sp.
CCGATTTCTGTTCGAGTAAAGCGAGCTTTAAGAGGGCTTGTGATCGAGCGAATTGCAGCTTTTGCATCGTATTATCAAAGCGGAGAATTTCGCTTTGCGGTTGGATTTTGGCATTCGTCTTTAACACGATTTGTTTGATGGTGGCATCGAACGGAGCCACGAGTGTCACGGTGTGGATGGCCTCCAGTGAAAGCGGGACCCGATACTTCTGGGCATCGAAGACACGACACGCCTCGCGTTTGATGGAAACCGTCTCTCCTGCGACGGCTTGCGGCAAGTTCGCCTGCGCCAAACTTTTTTGAACGCTCAATTCCGTTGAGAGCATCACCATGCCGACGCTGAAAGTGAACAGGCAAGTTCGAATCATAAAGCTTTCCTTCGTAATGAAGGTTCGATGGGATTTCAGACAATATTTTCAGAACGCTCGTTAAAGCTAAGCGCGTCCTTCGTTGATGTCAACAAAAGCGACATCCCGCAGCGTTGTTTCACACCTGATTCCGCGAGTTTCAGCTCCCGTTTTCTGGCATCGCCCGACAAGACTTTGCCATGAGAAGTTGATGTTGCCGTTTTTCGATTTTGTTTTGAATACGCTCGATTCCACTTCGGCACTTGTGATCGAAACACGCTTCGAGGAAAATGATTGGGATCAAATGGTGATTTCATCGCGTCTGTTAAAGTGAAAAGTTGAAAGGAAGTGGCTTGTGAACGTGGCTTTATTCGGTTTGGTCGTCTGGCTGTCTGCTGCAGATCCACAAGTGGGAACCGAGTTGCTGTATTCCGGCACCCTCAGTCAGCATACAAAGACGGGTGATACGCTCGTCAAATCGTTCTTGTTGCATGCGGTCATTGTGGCGAATTCCGATGGTCATCCACAGCTTGCCTTTGAATTGGAGGAAAAAGGGGGTGGTGGATGGAGTTGGCCCGAGCAATTTGGTTTGCTTCCCCTGGCAGATCAGTCTGGTTCAATCCGCCAGCCCGTTCGACTTTTGCAAACTCATGAGGAACAGCAATACCCCATCCCTGTCCGCGTCCCGCTGTTTGAGTTCCGTGACAAACTGGTTCCTCAGACGATGTGGACTGATGGTGGACGCAACTATCTTGTCACTCGCAAACGCAACGTCAAAAACCGCGAGGGACTTCAAGTGGAAGTCTCGTCAAACGTAGGACGAAGTCAAACTTTGATTGTCGAGACTGCTTCAGGGGTTTTGCTATCGCTTGACGAGCGGGTCATTATTGGTCGGGGTGACGAATATCAAATGAAAATGGAGCTCCAGACTCAAAAACTGCTGAGCGCTGCGGAAATTGCCAAAACACAGGACTGCCTCAATCTGTTAGTCGAACTTCAATCTCGATTGGGACGTACAGGGGATCAAAAAAATCTCGAGCTCAAAAATGATCAGTTAGAATCCCTTCAAAAAGACTTTCCTCGAATTGAGAAAGAATCGGAGGGAACAATGTGGGGCCGCCTGGTGGCTTCAATCGGCCGAGATTTGAAGCAGCAACAGAAACGCTCCCAAGGAATTGCAGGACTCCAGAAAAAGCGAATTGGAGAGCAGGCACCGGAGTGGAAATTGAACCTGACCAATGGCGAAACCATTTCGGGTGAGGATCTCCGTGGTAAGGTTGTTGTGCTCCATTTCTGGCAGTACCGGGGCGAGCCTCTCAATGAACCCTACGGTCAGATTGGTTATTTGGATTTTCTCAACAACAAGCGGAGTAAGCTTGGTGTGAAAGTGATTGGCGTGAATATTGATGAGCGTTTTGCGAATCGCGATCAATCGGCCGTCGCCATCCGTTCCATGAAAAAACTGCTGGAATTCATGAACATTGGCTATGACATGGCCATAGATGATGGCTCAGTTCTGGCGGAATTGGGTGACCCTCGGGATGTCGGAGCCCCCCTGCCACTATGGGTGGTCCTAGGCCATGACGGAAAAGTTCGTCATTTCCATTCCGGATTCTATGACATTAAGCCCGATGAAGGCTTAAGGCAGCTCGATGACGCGGTTGTCGATGCATTACGGAAAATCCCGCGAAATTGACTCAGCGACATAAAATCCATCGACGGACCTGTACCACGCTTTTTGAACAGCAGGTGCAGGTTTCTCTCCAGGCTCGATGATACCACCGCTGATCCAGTGGCTCTGAATCCAGTTGAGATTTCAAGTCGAGGCGATTTCCATCGATGTACACCTCGGTTTTGATCACTCCCTCCAGCAAGCTTCCCGGTGACACGCGTGAAGGTTGTTGGGCAGAAATTAATTCTGCGGCCATCAACGCATCGGTCATATATTCCGAACAGTGCAGTCCGTCGCATCGCTGCCCGGTCAGGTGGTGTTTTACCGAATATTTCCGACCGAGCTGGCTTTCGAGATGTCTTTCATAGGCATCGCATTTTTTCATTGTAAAGGGATCTTTCGGATGAACAACATGAATCGTGTTGGGGGTTTGCTGTCTCAGATATTCGGACAACTCCATTTTTCGGACCCCAACTCCATTCATGCTATCGTAGACGACAAAATCATCGCCGCACGCGATCACTCCAGCAACATGGGTATAAGAGCTTTGAGAGAAGACTTTGACGGCCAGGCAATCACCCCGACTGAAGAGAAGCGAGCCAGTTTGCAGTCCCTGTTTGATCTCTGCGAGTACCGACTCTGACGGATCAGGAGCATTCGCGACCAGGCGGTCGCCACAACAGCTCAGTGTAGAAATTAGCAAAATCGACCACATGCGGAACTCCTTGAGACGCAACCAACCAAACGAGTTTTCGTTGGGAATATTTGCACCGTCTCACGGATCGTCAAGTGTGGAGAGTCTCTGGAATCTGTTTTTTCGGGGCGATTTCCACAGCAACAAGATCCCTTACGCCAAGGAAGCCCTGTTGCCACGGGTCCATCGACTTGCAGGGAATCAGCTCACTTCCACAATGGCTGCGGCAGCCTGGCCGATTTGCGTCACATTGATGCTCAGAACAACCCGGTTTTTGGTCGGTTGCTGTGCTCCTGCAACAACGTTGAGCGGGCATTCTGGATCGGGAAATTCATAGTTGAGCGTGTGTGGGATCACCCCATGAGATAACCCTACGACCGAAACGGCAAGTTCCATAAGGCCCGACCCTGCTCCGGAATTTCCGAAAAAACTTTTGGGAGCTGTGACAGGAATCCGCCGCCCGAGATCTTCACCAAAAACATCGAGAATAGCCATGGACTCAGCCACATCCAATTTAACGGTCCCTAGACCATGGGCATTGATATGGCCAATTTGGTCTGGACGAAGTCCCGCATCTCTCAGCGCGGCCCGCATCGCATTCGCCAAAGCGAGCTGATAATTACCCTCTTGACGGCTGTTCGTCACGCAGGACGAGCCAGTTCCCAGGACGCGACCCCAGATTTTCGCGCCACGCCGCTCGGCATGTGAGCTATCTTCAAGGATGAACGAACAGGCTCCTTCGGCAACCACGCGACCTGATCGCTGTTGATCAAAAGGCCGTGCGCGGCGCTC
Organism: Schlesneria sp.; assembly: GCA_044354755.1. GTDB lineage: Bacteria > Planctomycetota > Planctomycetia > Planctomycetales > Planctomycetaceae > Schlesneria. The sequence goes on from JBIKZJ010000325.1 coordinate 3,505, forward strand.
TGGTTCAAGAGGAGTTCTTGCGAGATCATTCCAAAGTGCTTGATGCAAGGTTTTGATGGGGTGCAAAGTCGTACCCGTGGCGCCGACGATCATGACATCTGCCGAGCCACGCAAGATGATTCGCATGGCTTCACCGATTACGGTGTTTCCCGAAGCGTCGTCCAAGGTCAATGAATTGCTTGGTCCGCGTGCATCAGCAGAGATGCTAATATGGCAGGCGGGCATATTGGGGAGATACCTCAGTAGCCAAAGTGGCTCCAGTTTGGTCAATCCCATTTGCCCCCATTGGGAGGATTGGAATTTGGTAGTTCCCTCTTCACAGCAGGCGTCACAGGCTTCGCGGAGCACTTCCGGGGGGCTCAGCATGAGGTTTGCCCCGAATTCGACTCCGAGACGCTCATGATCAATATTTTCAAGATCAATCGTCGAATGTTGTAACGCGAGCAGTGCAGATGCAACACCCATTTGAATTTCTCGGCACATCGCCTTCAAATTCTTCCGTTGTTCCTTCAAGTAGGTTTTGCGGGCGGATTCGTCAGTAAAATCTCGGACTTCCGCACCAACACCATCAGGAGCTGCGAAGCCCGGAAACAATTCCCCGACTCGCACACCGGATCGACTGGCAGAAAGACTCTCCCAGAATGGATCAACGCCAATCCCGATCGGGCTGACAATGCCGATTCCGGTAATTACGACTTTCCGAACTTCAGAGGATCTGGTCACAATTAGGTGCTCATTTGCAGCCAGTCATCTGCGTTGAATCGACCATACAGGGCAGACCTGACTTTGGGAAAGAACGCAGAGACCATATCAATGGAGGGGGAAAATAGTTCGCGGCAGGCTCGCTGTCGCGAACATTCAACAGCGAACCATCACATTTCTTAAAAAAACCGTAAATTGAAATACTCAACCGAATTGGTCGGCCAACTCATCAGTGGACATCGAGGAATCAATATCACACAGTTTCATCTCAACGCCCAACCACCAGGCAGGCATTGTGACCTCCGAAGCCAAAACTATTCGAAACGACTCGATTCACACGCAGTTCACGTGCTTGATTAGGAACATAATCGAGATCGCAGTCGGGATCGGGATTATCAAGATTGATGGTCGGAGGAATCAACTGATGCATCAACGTCAGAATCGCGACCACGAATTCAACTCCACCCGATGCACCCAACAGGTGCCCAAGTTGACTTTTCGTACTTGAAACACAAATCCGCTTGGATTCGGCTCCAAACACGCGTTTGATTGCATTGGTTTCCGCCTTGTCACCCAAAGGGGTGCTTGTGCCGTGAGCGTTTATGTAATCAATCTCGCCAGTTGATAATTTCGCATCCTTCAGTGACGAACTGATCGCACGAGCAGCACCCGTACCCTCAGGGTCCGGTGCGGTCATATGCGAACCATCCGAAGACATTCCGTAACCAAGAACCTCTCCTAAAATCAGAGCTCCCCGTTTTTTCGCGTGTTCGTACTCTTCGAGCACCACCACTCCAGCCCCTTCGGAGAGCACAAATCCATCGCGATCTCGGTCAAATGGCCGACTTGCCGCTTCAGGGGCATCAACTCGCGTTGATAAAGCTCCCATCCGAGCAAATCCCGACAGACCCATCGGAGTAATTGCTGCCTCGCTTCCTCCGGTGACCATGACATCCGCAACATCATGCTGAATTAATCGAAATGCGTCACCAATCGCGTTACTCGCAGAAGCGCATGCGGTCGCCACGGCACTGCTTGGACCTTTCAGCCCAAACTGCACCGAAATGTTTCCGCTTGCTGCATTCACCATTAACTTGGGAATCATAAAAGGAGAGACTCGGGTTGGGCCGCGATCAAACAGCTTGGAATGCTGCTCTTCGATCTCGTTCAGCCCGCCAATGCCGCTCCCAATAATCACACCGCAGCGATAAGGGTCCGAGATCGCCTGAAAATCGATTCCGGATTGCTTGATCGCTTTTTGTGCGGCAGCAAGTGCAAATTGACTAAAGCGGTCCAAACGCTTTGCTTCCTTCGAATCAAAGTGATCATTGGGGTGGAAGTCCTTGACTTCACCTCCAAAATTGACTTTGAAATCGGAGCAATCAAATCGTTCGAGCCGGCCAACACCACTTTTTCCGTCGCATAAGCGACGCCAGAACTCGTTGATCTCCGAGCTCAAAGCGGTGATGACAGACATTCCCGTCACCACGACTCGTCTAGACATCGGTCACTGTTTCTCCGTGCTGTACTTGTTCTCCATGATGTACTTGACAGCATCACCTACTGATTTAATTTTCGATTGATCCGCCTCAGGAATCTGGATTTCGAACTCGTCCTCAAATTCCATAACGAGTTCGACAAGATCAAGCGAATCCGCCTTCAAGTCAGCCACGAAATCACAGTCGAGTTTACATTCTTCCTTGGGTATGTTCAGTTGTTCACTGACGATCCCAATGACTTTTTCTTCAATCGAAGACGCCACGCTTCACTCCTTTGGAGCCTACTCACGAAATAAAGGAAATACCGATCATTAAAATCGTGTTGAAACACACAATTCGTTCTTTGCCAGAAACAATCTCAGCAGCAGTTCTACGACGGTATACAGGGTTTTTACAGTCGTGTAAACCGCAACGAATCATTCTCCTCAAATGAATTGCCCGCTGTCAGCCGTGCGGTCTCTTCGCCAACCGCTCTCTTCGCAAAATAAATGCGTAAAAACCGGGAAAATCATCGTGAAACACAAGCCATAAGGGAGCCCGAAGACTGTGCCCCACAACTTCAGATTCCACTGTCATTGATGGTTTGGCAATCCACTTTCCGGTCAATTCGTTTCATCAGTGACTTCAACACCTTCCCAGGGCCAATTTCATAAAACTGATCGCACCCCTGTGCGAGAAGCTCCCTGATGCAATCTTCCCACAGTACTGGCTGAGTCACTTGGCGAATCAGAATCTGTCTGATTTCTTCTGGTGATTGATGCGTCTTTGCGTCAACATTGGACACCACTGGAATCCGACCTAAATCGAATTGCACGCGGTTTAAAATCTCTTCCAATTCAGCGCAGGCAGATTCCATCAATGGTGTGTGGAACGCACCGGCGACCGCCAATGTTCGGGCACTCCCCCCACCTTGTTCAATCAATTCTCCTGCGCGAAGACAAGCCGCCTTTTCTCCCGAAAGGACGGTGTTTCCGGGGCACAGATAGTTTGCAATCCAGATTTTTCCCGCAGCAGCAGCCTCATCACAGATGCTGGCAACTTGTGATTTCTCCAGCAGCAATGCACTGACCATTCCCGATGGATGGGCATCGGCCGCTTTTTGCATGGCTTCACCACGTCGTTGAACAACCCGCAGTCCATCTTCGAACGACATAACTCCCGCAAAAACTAACGCAGTGTACTCTCCCAGACTCAATCCCGCAGCCATGCTGCAACTCTCAATGACGCCAGGGTGGTCTGCTCTGAGCAACTCGAGCGAGGCCAAGCTACTGACGAATAATGCGGGCTGACTGACAACTGTACTGTTGAGACGTTCTGCTGGACCGTCAAAGCAAACCGCAGCCAGATCAAACCCCAAAATTTCCCCTGCCTGATCGTACAAAGATTTGGCTGCAGGAAATCGCATGGCAATGGATTTTCCCATTCCAACGTGTTGAGCCCCCTGCCCCGGAAACAAAAATGCGACTTTTGCCAAGTGATTCTCCAAGTTCTTTCGACTTCACATCGTCGTAAAAATAAGAATAAGCTGGCAGCGAAAAACCCAAAAAAAGGTTTGCCGGTCTCGTGAAACACGCGTCAGCAGGCTCCCCGCGCTGTGCCAATAACTCGCAAGTTAACTGATCGCCGGAACAGGCAGGGAAAGTTCCTGAATAATCTGTTCGTTGATCTGCCGGTTCTTTAAGGTTGTTGCCACCCGCAGAGCATTGAAGATCGAGCGAGAGTTGCTCGAACCGTGACAGATGATGGCAACTCCATCAACACCCAGTAAAGGGGCTCCTCCCGCCTCATGGTACTCAAAACGCTTGCTGAGCTCGTTGAATGCATGAACAGCCAATGGGCGTTCTTTCTCGAGAACTCCAAGAACTT
>JBIKZJ010000326.1:0-7556 GCA_044354755.1 Schlesneria sp.
GATGCAGACGTACGCTCAACACCTGATGTTTCTGATTCCCGTCCTCATGCTGACCGGCCCGTCTCTCGCGCAAGAGCCGAATGGATCACTCGCCGCTCAATCGGTGGTGCATTACACCTTCGCCGAAGAAAATGGCCCCGCCAAAGATGCCGCCACCGTCGGACAGGGTGCCGATGAAGGGAAGCTGGTGAATGATCCCGTTCGCGTTGCCAGCCCCTTCTGGAATCAGCCGGGGAAGCGAGCATTGCAACTCTACGCCGCACGCCAACAGTACATCGAAGTCACAGATAGCCCCGATGTCGACGCACCGGTCGGAGTCACCGTGTCGATGTTTCTGGTCAACCTGACCGACCCCAAAGATGCCGCATATCATGGCCTCTTCGCCAAACGAGGGACTGCCGACGGAAAATTTTCCGCGAACTATGGCATCAATTTTCAAATGTCGACCGACAACTTTCAGGTCTATCTCCACGATGGCACCGATTATCGAGTTGCCACCTACGCAAGCAATGCCGCCGTCCCCTATCGGAAGCTCGCCTACATCACCGCGACCTACACCGCAGGCGATGCACCCGGACAAGACGCCGATACCGATGTCGACGACGTCCGGATTCAATATTTCATCAACGGCGAACCACTCGTCCCCAAGTCCGTCGGGCGCGGCTTTATCAATGGGAACGAAGCCTGGACACTCGACGTGAATCTGGCCGGATTGCTCAGCAGTCTGCCGCTGAACATTGGTCGCAGCGAAGTGACGGGTGAGTACACCAGTGCCGTGATCGGAGATTTCCGCTTAATCCCCCGAGCCCTCTCGGTCGAGGAAGTCAAAAAGCTCTTTCTCGAAGTCGCTGGAGCCAACGTCAATGACCTGATCGCCGCCGACAAAGCCGTTCCAGTCAAGTCCCCTGTCATCGCCAGCTTGTCCCAGCCTGGACTGCAAACGGGACAGACCACGCAACTGATCGTCAATGGCACCGACCTTGGCCCCAACTCGATCGCGGTCTTCCCGCTGCAAGAAGTCCGCTTCGCCGTCGCCGAAGGATCCACTCCCGCACGCCTGGTCCTCAACGTCACCACCCCCGCCGAAACGATTCCGGGGCTTTACCCCTTTTGGATTCAATCTGAGGCCGGAGTCAGTAAATCGGTCGCGCTGGCAATCGACCGACTCCCGCAACTCCCCCTGGCCAGTTCGGTTGCAAAACCGGCAGACCTCCCCGCCACCTTTTTTGGCACGCTGGCAGGAGGACAACAGCAGATGCTCTACTTTAAGGGGACCAAAAATCAACGCGTCGTGGCGGATGTGGAACTGAAGCGGTTAGGCGGAAACTCGAATCCCGTGCTCGAAATCAAATCCCCCGCAGGAGCTCCCCTCACGATTGGCTGGGGACAAAATTCGCTCCGCGGTGATGCCCGCGCCGAATACGTACTTCCCGCCGATGGGATCTATGCGGTCGAACTGCATGACTTGACGTTCAATGCTCCGGGAACCTTCCCGTTTCGCTTGAAAGTCGGAGACTTGCAGCTGGTGGATGGCTTGATTCCTGCCGCAGCCAGCCCCGGTCCGGTCGAAGTCGAATTCGTCGGCAGTGGTCTCACCGCCGGAACACGACTCGCCGGACAGTTTGTCGTCCCGGAACAAAGCCGTAGCGGCCTGCTGTCACTCCCCGCCAGCGCAGCGGTCGCCGGCAGCCTCCCGTCGCTTGTCCTGAGCACCGGCATCGAAGTGGTCGAGGGACCGCGATCAGCCAACGCCCCCCTGCAAACCGTCGATACCACCTTCACCACCACCGGAACCAAACCGGTCGCCATCAATGGCCGGATCGCCACCAAAGGGGAACAGGATCGCTATCTGTTGAATGTCACCGCCGGACAAAAACTCCGCTTCACGCTGCAATCAGACTCGCTCGGCTCAACGCTGGAAGGAGAAATCCAGTTGCTGGGTCAGCCGAACAGCAACCTGCTGACGATGACAGGCGATCAACCCACCATCGGTGACCCAACACTCGATTTCGTTGTCCCCGCAGGAGTTGCTCAGATCCAGGTTCAGCTCCGTGACCTGTTCCATCGAGGTGGCCCCCGTTCGTTCTACCGCCTGGTGATCGAACCGGCCGATCAACCCAAGTTCAGCCTCGTCATCAATACCACCACGGTCACGATACCCGCCGATGGTTCGGCAGTCGTCGAAATCCAGGTCAATCGTGCTGGATACGCAGGCCCGATTGCCCTCAGTCTGATCGGCGATGAATCGATTCAAATCACACCGAATCAAATTCCCGCCAATCAACAGGGGAAAGCGTTAGTACGGCTCATCCGCACGGGTGCCCCCCAACTTTCACCCCCTTCGGCACTGCTACGGCTGGTGGGCGAGTCGATCGGAATCGAACCGGCGATCAAACAAACCGCTAAGCTACAGACGGGCGTGATCGCCCCAGCCTTCACCGACACGGTCCCGCTGGGGACACAAGCCGCAGCCGGATTAGTGTTCGAAATCCCTCAATTACCCGCAGTCCTGTTTCGCGGCCAGAACTACAACCTGGGAGTCAACCTGAAGCGTCACGCCGGCCATCCCTCAGCCAGCTTACCGGTTCGCCTCTCGTATGAATCGACGGAACCCGTCCGAAAACGAGATCCCAACAATCCCGCCGCCGGAAATTTCCCCGTCGTCGCGATTGAAACCCTGATGACGGCACCGACCGACCCCGAATCCCGCACGGTAAAACTGGTCGTCCCCGTCGAAGTAGCGGAACCCGTCATCGATCTCGTACTGAAAGCCGAATCCACACTGCACGCCTATTCGGATCGAGTCTTGGGAACGGCTTATTCACAACCATTCCACGTCGAAATCAAAAACGGCATCACCCCCAAGTTCGACGACGCCTCACTGGCGTTGATGGGTGATGTGGACCACAAGGTCACAGGCCTGCTGCAGCGCACAGCAGGCTTCACCGCCCCCGTCGAGGTCACGGTGGTCGGTCTTCCCGCCGGATACACAGTCCAGCCAGCAACGGTGGCCGCCGATCAGGACAAATTTGAACTGGTCATCCGAGCCCCGAAAGTGACAGCAGAAACCCCAATCCCGAATCTCAAATACCGATTCACGACCACAGGCAACCTACTGGTCCCCGAAGGCCCCGTGAACCTGAAAGTGGTCCCATAACGAAGAGGGATGCAGGCTTGAGACTAACCAGAAAAAATGGAACGGAGCACGTTTCATCGCATTTCCTGGCAATATCAGGCCGTTTCAGGGTGGTTTTGCATCCCGATCGATTGGTTTTGTCAATTGCCCATTGGAATTGCCGACGATTACCTAAACTGAGAATCTGATTGATCACACCGCAGGCCACTGAGCGGCAGTGGGAAAGCGGACTGACCACGTATAAAATGCTTGCGAAGATCGATAAACGCGATATTTTCGATGACGGATCATGGTGAGCCGAAAGCGCGGACGGGATGCAGCATGAAATATGCCTATGAAGACCTGAGCGATAGCCAGTTTGAAAAACTGGTCGTTGACCTCTGCCAGGAACTGCTTGGCGCCTCAGCGCAGGGGTTCTGTGCTGGGCCTGATGGTGGGCGCGACGCAAAGTTTGTTGGAAAGGCGCAACTGCACCCCAGCACGACCGATCCTTGGGTTGGAACCACTATCATTCAAGCCAAACACACGAACGGATACAACCGCAACTTCTCTGAACTTGATTTCTATAATCCGGAAGCACAAAACTCGATTTTGGGTGATGAAATTCCTCGAATCAGGAAGTTGAAGGCAGCCTGCCAGATCGACCACTACATGCTATTTGCCAACCGGCGCCTGGCCGGAAATGCGGAGAGCGAGATTCGGGCCTATCTCTCGACGGAAACCGGAATTCCCCAATCTTCGATCTACCTTTGTGGTGTCGAACAGTTGGAATTGTGGCTGAAGCGTTTTCCCGAAGTGCCGAAAAGGGCCGACCTGGACCCCGTCGACAGCCCCTTGATTGTCAGTCCAGACGATTTGGCTGACGTGGTCATGGCCCTCGCAAAACAAGTCCATCTTTACCCGACATCGAATGACCAGCATCCCACCGAGCGAGTTTCGTACGAGAAAAAAAATCAACTGAACAACATGACCGAGGAATACGCAAGGGAACAGCGCAAAAGGTATCTGAAAGAGACTGGTCAAATCAAGGCTTTCCTGGCAGCACCGGAAAACGCGGAATTGCTTCCTCAGTACGAATCAATCGTGCAGGAGTTCCAGTTCAAAATCATTGCTTCTCGTAAGGATTACCAGACTTTTGACAAAATGATGGAATACCTGATTGATCAACTTTACAACCGGGAAGCAACCTTAAGGCAGCATCGGCACAAACGTCTCACCCGTGCAGTCCTCTTTTACATGTACTGGAATTGTGATATTGGGGAGGTTGAAGATGCTGCGCCCGAGTAAGCACTCCCATCCCGACCAAACGGTCATGAACGTGGCAACACTTCTCCTCAAAAGACTGAAAACAATCCGCATCGAGGAATGCGACAAGCTACGCAGCTATACAGAAAGGGCCGTTACGGGAGGGGATGTACTGTATCTCCCTTCGTTGAGTCTTTTGTATTTACTGGGACTCATTGACTATCGCCCTAAGACTGACTCGATTGAATATGTGGGCCCAAATGAAACTGTCTAAACTCTACTCAAATCAGCCTGACAAGTTTGCCTCGGTGAGTTTCACCAAGGGTTTATGCGTCGTTTTGGCGGAAATTCGCCTCGCGGAAAACTCAAAGAAAGATACGCACAACCTTGGCAAGTCCACCTTGGGGAGTCTGATCGACTTTGGTCTCCTTGCATCCCGCGACCCGAATTTCTTTCTGTTCAAGCATCAAAACCGGTTCGATGATTTTGTTTTTTTTCTTGAAATTGAGCTATTCGATGAAACTTGTCTCACGATTCGAAGAGGGGTGAAAGACGCGACAAAGACCAGTTTCAAGCGACATCCGCTGTGTCAACAGGACTTCGTTGATCTGGGCGAATCCGAATGGGATCATTTCGAAGTCCCGTTTGAACGCGCAAAAGAGATCCTCGATGGGATTCTCGATTTACGGGCGATTGCGCCTTGGACTTACCGCAACTGCTTGGGTTACCTTTTAAGGTCGCAGGACGATTACGGGGATGTTTTTCAGCTGGAAAGCCATAAGGGGAAGCACGCCTACTGGAAGCCATTCCTCGCGCAGATCCTGGGATTCGATTCCCAACTGGTGGTCGATCATTATAAAAAGGAGGAAGAACTCTCCAAAAAGCAAGCCGATGAAAAAACGATCAAGAACGAGCTGGGGGGTTCAATCGAAGACATTAGCAAAATCGAGGGGATGCTGCTGCTGAAGCAAAAAGACGCCGAAAAAAAGCAGAGCTTACTCAACGCTTTCGATTTTCGGGCCGAGGACAAAGTCAAAACCAAATTGGTTGTTGATGACCTCGATGAAAAAATTGCCTCACTGAATAACGAGCGTTATTCGCTCACCAAAAATCTCAAAAAAATCGCCACATCGCTCGAAGAACATCAGATACTGTTCAATCCCGACGATGCACAACGATTGTTTCAGGAAGCTGGCGTGGTCTTTGGCGGTCAAATCAAAAAAGATTTTGAGCAACTCATCGCATTCAACCGAGCGATTACGAATGAGCGGAAAACGTATCTTGAGGAAGAACGTGGGGAAATCGACAACCGCCTCAAAGACGTAAAAACGGAATTAACGGGACTCGGAAAAAAACGGTCTGACTCGCTGTCGTATCTGAGTGAGACCGATGTTTTTGCGAAATTCCGGCAAATTTCGAACGAACTTGTGACACTCAAGACAGATATCGCCACATTGGAAAGGCAGAAAGAGTTCTTGCACCGCCTGCAGGGGTTACGTGCAGATATCCGGAAGCTCACCGACGAACGAGGAAAGTTGCAAGCACAAATCGAGGCGGATGTCGAAGCACAGAATTCGGAGAATACGAGTTTGTTTTCGAGAATTCGACTCTTTTTCAGCGACATTGTCGAAACGGTCATCGATCGGAAAGCACTGCTCAGTGTTTCGCCCAATAAAGAAGGGCACTTGGAATTTAAGGCAGAGATCCTGGATGAGTCCAGCAACGCAACCAGTCAGGACCTTGGTCACACGTATCGGAAACTGCTTTGTATTGCATTAGATTTAGCGGTGTTAAAGGCGCACCTTGATGTCAATTTTCCTCGCTTTGTGTTTCATGATGGCGTGTTCGAGTCACTGGATGACCGAAAAAAAGAGAACCTACTTACTGTGATCCGGGAATATACCGACCTCGGACTTCAGTCCATCATTACCTTGATCGACAGCGATTTGCCGTCGCGTACGGGATCAACCAATTCATTTTTCGAGCAAGAGGACATCGTGCTGTTGCTGCACGACGAGGGGATCGAAGGCCGACTATTCCAGATGAATTCCTGGTGACAGGCAAAGCAGGTCAACGGGCGCAATCCGCCTCATGGCAACGACGACGGGAATACCATTCAGGGCGCCGCCAGTTTTTTGAGATCAGATGCAATGACCAGAAATGAATGCTGCGGAATTTTGGAAATCCCCCTCAGCGCGACGCGAGAAGAAGTGGTTCAGGCCTATCGACATCTGGTACAGGTTTGGCACCCGGATCGGTTTGGAAACAACCCCGATTTGCAGGTCAAAGCAAACGCCAAATTGTGCCAGATCAACGAAACCTACGCGATCTTAATGAACGAAGAGCAACAGGCGGCAGGGGCCGAACGGAACGAAGCCGCAGATACGGGATCGTTTATTCCCTACCGAGATGATCAACTCCAATATCTCGGTAGGGATCCGCGTCTCCCGGCAACACGTAGCCGGATTTCGTGTGTAATCGAACTGAGACAACAAATGCGCCGCCTGCCCTTTTCTTCACCGCGCATGATTTGCTTCATACGGAAAAAATGGTCATTTTCATCAGTCTACGACACGTAAATTTCATGCCATTAAAAAAACATGAGGGGATCTGGGGGAAATGTGAGTAAACAACGGATCGCCTAACGCAGCGCCCGTTTGGCACTTGTATAACGGTGTTCATCGGCTTCAAGTGTCCCCGAGGAGGGCTGAAACGAGGACTCAGTTGTCCAAGCTCCAACCGACGCTGGACAACTATCGGCGAGCGACTGTTCCAACCGTACTTTTTAAAACTGCATCTCAGTGAATTTCGCTGTCTGCACGGGAATCCCATAATCATGCAAGCCTCAGAAACCACCATCCGCAAGCTGATCGAGGGCTCGAAGCAGTACGTCATCCCATTGTTTCAACGGCCCTATTCTTGGGGTAAGAAGCATTGGTCTACGCTTTGGCAGGATGTCGTGGATTTGGTAGACGCCCCCAACGCCCGGCCACACTTCTTCGGCTCGACGGTCACTGCGCCAGCCCGGAGCGTACCACAGGGCGTGGGCAAATGGCTTCTCATCGACGGTCAACAACGCCTCACCACTACGCAATTGTTGCTGGCGGCTCTTCGGGATGCGGCAACCCAGGTGGATGGCGGAAAAAGCCTCGCTGAAAAGATCGCAGGTCAGAGC
>JBIKZJ010000327.1:0-7527 GCA_044354755.1 Schlesneria sp.
ATATCGGCTGGGGTTTTTATGCCGATGACGAACATCGACAACGATATTTAAACTCGATTCGAGACATCGTTCGCCAATGCCGTGCTCGTTCCATTCGTGTTATCGTTTGCTCGGCCGCAATCACAGGAGCGGATCCCGACAAAACCGAAAACGACTTTCTGCAAACCATGTGTGATGACGGGCTGAAACTCGCCAGAGAAAACGGGGGTCAAACGATCGATTTGCAGCGGACCATGCGTGAAATCCAGCGACGAGTCCTGAAGGCGAACGAGGCCGTGACCGACGTGAGCAAGCACGAATCGCTGCACACGGCCGACAACGTTCACTTAAGCGACTTGGGGCAAACCGCCATGGCCTACGCGATACTCAAGGGATTCGCCGCCCCAGCCCAGGTTTCCTCGGTCACAATCGAAGGGGGCGAGCGAAAACTGCTGGAAGCGAGCGGTTGCCAGATCACAGATCTTACGGGAACCCCCGAGCGACTCGAATTCACCCGATTGGATGACAGGTTGCCGCTTAACGCCCAAACGTTTTTCGCACTCCATTTCCGCTTTATTCCGATCCCGGAAGAACTCAACCAATACCAGCTGCAGATCAAATCGCTCCCTAAAGCCGATTACGAGCTGACGGTCGAGGGACGAAAAGTCGGTACCTATTCGGCTCAGCAACTGGAACAGGGGGTAAATCTCTCGTCCGCGACCGCAGACCCCTGGGTTCCTGGCGGGCCGTGGGATGCCCAGGCAAACATCCTTCATTCCCTGACCGAAGCTCGTGATAAACTCGATCTCTCGGCGAGGCTCACTGCCGAATATCTTTCTCAGTCCGCGGCCGCAGCCCCCTATCTGGCCGAGGTTACCCGGTCCAATTTACAGCTGGAAGCGATGCAGCGGCAGATCGCCAAACCTCGTTCCTACCGCTTTGTGCTCCAGAAGGTGGTCGATCCCAAAGCCCCTCAAGCCCCCGCAAAAGCCCCGCTGAAAATGTCGGATGCGGAGCGAGCCGTGCGGATGGTGCCGACTCAAATTGCCGGTACTTATCGCGGCGGTGAACTCCAGGAACTTCGCGTCCATGATCGGATCGCGTATGTGGTGAAGCCGACCGGCAAAGTCGATCCGGCAAAACGCTGGCTGTGGGAATTTCCTTTCTGGCTGGGTGTCAATGATGGATTTGGCAGCCTGCAGCATCGCCATTATCTCGAACAAGCGCTCGCCGCCGGGTTTCATGTCGCCGGGATCGATGTGGGTCCCTCGTGTGGCAGCCCTGCTGCCGCCGCAGTCTGTCAGGCGTTTCATGAACGGGTGACCAACGAATTTGGCCTGAATCGCCGAGCTCGCATCATGGGCCAAAGTCATGGTGGATTGATCGCCTATGGCTGGGCGTTTCGCAATCCGACCTGTGTGGAACGGATCGCCGGAATCTGCCCCGCCACGGATTTTCGCAGTTGGCCCACCCTGCCGAATGTCATCAACTTTCCCGTTAAGGGGCTCGACTACAAACTGACCCTGCCAGAGTTGACCGACAGGATCGCCGAATTCAATCCGGTCGATAATCTTGCCCCCCTCGCCAAAGCAGGGGTAAAAATTCTGCATATTCACGGGGACAAAGACGAAGTGGTCCCGATGAACGCCAATTCGACCGAGATTGCACGCCGCTATCAGCAATTGAGTGGTGCTGCCGAAATCGTTGTGATTGAGGGATTAGGGCATGGGGGACAGGAACTCTACCAGTCCGAACCGCTCCTCCAATTCTTGTTGTCAGACTGAATTTCCCCCGCATGACTTTGATGGCAACTCCCCCGGTTACTGCGGAAATCCGTAGGAGAGTCTCGAAAAACTTTTCCAAACAGCGAAAGGAAACTCTGGCGGCAGGGGGGTGCGCCCGGCTAGGCTGCTTTGGTGTTTGTTTGCGTTTGTTTTCGTCACTAACGGGTTTGGCGATTGACCGCTCGCTTTTTGCAGTCAAATTCGCTCAATTCGCCGATGTTTATTGATTCAGGAATATTCCGTTGTCTCTTACTCCCTTTCGTTCAATTCCCTTGCTGCTTCGAACAATTCTTGTTTGTGCTGTCGTTGTCAGTTCGCTGAATTGTCAGGTGAAAGCCGATGAGGCACCCGGCTATCAAGTTCGAACGTTTGCGATTCGCAACGCCAGAATCGTGACCGCTCCAGGCCAAGTCCTCGAAGCGGCAACCGTTGTGGTGCATGCGGGCCGGATTACTGCCCTGGGAAATGGGATTGAAATTCCCGTCGAGGCGGAAATCATCGAGGGTGACGGACTCACGATTTATTCTGGCTTTATCGATGCCGCAGCCCATACGCTGCAGGATGACGCCAAACCGGTCACCGTCGAAGGACGAAGTGTCGAAATCTCGAAGTATGCCCTGGCGGGACTTCGCAGCGATGACCATAGCGGACTGACTCCCGAATACGCCGCTGCCAAGCATCTCAAAATGGTCCCCAGCGAACTTGAACGCTATCGACAATCGGGTTTTGTCGCCGTGCAGGTCCTCCCCGCTGGCCGGATTGCCAGTGGACAAGGTGCTGTCATGCACCTCGCGTCCCTGCCAGTCCGTGAAGCATTGCTCGTCCCCTCAACCTTTTCGACGCTGCAACTGTTTGAGCGAGGTGGCGGCGAATATCCCTCGACGAATATGGGAATGCACGCCCATCTCCGTCAGACCTTTCTCGACGCCGCTCGCCACGAAAAACAACAGCGGCTCTTCGCGGACGGGGTCAGTGGAATCGACCGCCCCGCAGCCGATGCGGTGCTGGAAACCTTTCAAGCCATGCGAGCAGGGCGACTCCGCACCTTGTTTCTCGCGAGTGATCGAGACGATCATGATCGTGCCTTAAACTTTGCCGCCGAACATCAGCTCCGAATTGCCATCTGGGGTGGTCAGGAAGCGTATCGCTTGACAGACCGTCTCAAAGCAACGGAAACCGATCTCATTTTGCACGTCGATTTCGGCGACGAACCGAAGGTCGAGGCGGTAAAACAGGGTGACGATGAATATGCCGACATCCCCGATCCACAGCGAGTCCGCGATCAGAAATTGCTCCAATGGAAACGACGTGTCGGTGGATTGGCCGAGCTACAAAAAGCGGGCATTCGTTTCGCCGTTTCCTCTCGCGATGGCAAGTCCCCAGGGGACGTACTGAAGGGGATGCGGCAGGCGATCGCCAATGGACTTTCACGCGATGCTGCACTCGCGGCGCTCACGAATCAGGCGGCCGCGATCCTCGGACTGGAACGAGAACTCGGCACCATCGCGGTCGGTCGCCCCGCTTACTTCATCGCCCTGACAGGCCCCTTTGATAACGAACAATCACGAGTCAAGCACGTCGTGATCGGGACACAGCGTTATGAGTATCATAAGGATGCCAAAACCGTCGAACCGACCAAGCCGGGCGAACTGCCGCCGGTACAAGTTGCGGGTAAGTGGCAGGTCGAGATTGATGCGGCCGATGCGAAAGTTCGTGGTGATCTCGAACTGACCCAGACCGATCGCTCGTTGACTGGTCGATTTATCAGCGAACAGGGTGATGGACGGATTACGTCCGGAACGGCCACCAAAGAGGGGATCGAATTTGTGGTGTCGATCGGAGCGGGGGATTCCACGATCCAGCTCAAATTTGACACGGTCGGCATGGTGATCCCCGCGAAACCTCAGCCAGAAACCGCCACCGAACCGAAGCCCGCCACGGAACCGGTCCGGTTGCTCGAGCTGCAGGGAAACCTCAAATCTCCGTTTGGTGCCGCAGCGAAATGGTCGGCCAAACGAGTGGAAGCCAAAGAACCCCCTCCCGCTGCAGTTCAGTTGTCTGGGATCGAAACGGTCGACGCGACCGCACCCACAAACGCCACAGCCACAAACCCCACGCCGGCAATCCCCACGCCGGCAATCCCCACAACAACGGTGATTCCCGGCGAGCTACCGATCGAAACCGCCGATGATCGGAAAGCCCGATCGGTGGTCACCAACGGGAACGTCCTGATTCGGCACGGTACGGTGCTGACCGCCACCGGCCAGACCTTGCCCAAAACTTCGATCCTCGTCAAAGCGGGGACCATCGTCGCGATCGGTCCCGATCTGCAGCCCGAACCCGGAATGACTGTTATTGATGCGACGGGGCGGTTCGTCATGCCCGGGATCATCGATACCCACAGTCATATCATGATCTCGAGCGGGCTCGGAGGGGTCAACGAGGCGACCGCGTCCATCGTCTGTGAAGTCCGAGTACGGGATGTCGTTAACACTGCTGATGCCAGCGAGTATCGCGCCTTGGCAGGGGGTGTCACCACCGCTCGCTTGCTGCATGGTTCTGCGAATTGTATCGGCGGACAAGATGCCGTTGTGCAGCTTAAGCACGGCACCACCCCGGCAGAACACCTGTTCCCAGGTTCAAACTCGGGCGTGAAATTTGCCTTAGGGGAAAATGTCAAGTTTCGGAATGGACGCTTTCCGAATACGCGACTCGGTGTCGAAGCAACACTCAATCGAGCCTTCCTCGAAGCACTCGATTATCGTCGAGGCTGGATGGAATACGAACAGGCCAAACGTCAGGCAGGAGGGGCCGCAGACCGGCTTCTCGAGCCCCGGCGTGACCTGCGACTGGAAGCACTGGTCGATATTCTGAATCACCAGAAATTCATCCATTCCCACTGTTACCGGGCGGATGAGATCCTGATGCTGCTCCGCGTGGCCGAAAACCATGGCATCCGAGTCCGCTCGCTGCAGCACGTGCTCGAAGGCTATAAGGTCGCTCCAGAAATCGTCAAACATGGCGCCAGCTGCAGTACCTTCGCCGACTGGTGGGCCTACAAGGTCGAGGCGTTCGACGCCGCGCCGCACAACGCCGCACTGCTCCACGAAGCAGGTGCCAACGTCGTGATCAAAAGTGATGACTGGGAACTGATCCGGCATCTGTATCTCGAAGCGGCCAAGACGGTCCGCTATGGCAACATGCCCCCTGATGCCGCCCTGCAAACGATTACGCTGAACCCTGCCAAAGAACTTGGACTTTCCGATCGTCTCGGCTCGATCGAAATTGGCAAGCAGGCCGACCTGGCCATATTCAGCGGCCACCCGCTCAACGCCTTCTCACGCTGTGAACAAACCCTGATCGCGGGCGAGGTCTATTTCACCCGCGATCAGCAGCCGAGCATCATGAGTCCCGAAGCGGTCGCCCGTTCCGCAACACCCCCAGAACTGCTGTTGCCCAAAGCCGAACAACGCATCACCCGCATCGATCTGAATCCTGCGATGGCCAGCAAATATGCCATCACCGGGGCCACACTTCATCCGATCGATGCCGACGATATTCTTAACGGTGTCTTGATCGTTGATCAGGGGCAGATTGCCGCGATCGGTCACAACCTGCCGATTCCCGAGGGAATTCCTGTGCTGCGTCTGGACGGATTGCATGTGTACCCCGGTTTGATTGATGCCGGAACTTCGGTCGGGCTGATCGAAATCGGCAAGGTTCGTGAGACGAGTGACCTGAGTGAAGGGGGGCAGTTTCAGGCCGATTTGCGAGCGGGGATTGCGATCAATCCCGATTCCGAACTGATCCCCGTTGCCCGCGCCGGGGGAATCACCACCACCTTGGCGCTGCCGGCAGGAGGAGACAGCATGACCTCGCATGGACGTGCTCATGGGGCAATCATCACCGGGCAGACCTCATTGACTCAGCTTGCCGGCTGGACGATGCCAGAAATGGTGTTCGAGATGGAAGCAGGACTGCATCTGATCTGGCCGCGAGGAGGCAGCCGCAAGCAGGCGATCGAAGAACTCAAGCGTCACTTGAAAGAGGCGCGCCTCTACGACAAATCCCGCTCAACGCAACCCGACCCCAAGGGGGACGCAGCGGCGAAGCCAGGTTCAAACGGACTGATCGATCCCCGGTTTGAAGCGCTACGCCCCTATTTACGTGGCGAAAAGCCGGTCTACATCGAAGCCGACACACGGCAAGAAATTGTCGAAGCGTTGCACTTCGCCGAAAAAGAGAAACTCAAGATCGTTCTCTGTGGTGTCACCGACGGTTGGAAAGTCGCCGACAAGATCAAAGCGGCGAACGTTTCGGTGATCGTGGGCCCCACGATGCGGAAGCCGGTCGAAGAATACGATCCATTTGACGCACCGTACGCCAACGCGGGACGACTGCACGAGGCGGGAGTCAAAGTCGGGTTCCGTTCCGACACCGCCTCGAACAGCCGGAACGCCCCTTTTGAAGCGGCCCAGGCAGTCGCCTACGGGTTGCCAGAACGCGAAGCACTCCGCGCAGTCACGCTCACCTCAGCCGAGATTCTCGGTGCCGCCGACCGCATCGGTTCGTTAACCGTCGGAAAGCGAGCGAACGTGATCTTCACGGACGGATCGCCGCTGCAGCAGACGACGCAGATCAAGGGAGTTTTGATCAACGGACAGCCGTTCCAGCCAGAAAGCCGTCAAACCCGATTTTACGACAAATACCGCACCCGCCTGAAGAAGCCATGAAGTGGTTTCAGCGTGTTTCGGACAGGATTCGCGTTGTGGACTATGAAATTCCACGCGAGAAAAAACGCCGTCGGGTTCACCAATTTTGGATTTGAATCGAGGCGCACTTGCAGTGTTGTGAATTCCACGCGACAATCCATCGTTGTAATTGGCCGAGTGGCGAAACAGGCAGACGCACAGGACTTAAAATCCTGTGGGACGAAAATCCCGTGCGGGTTCGAACCCCGCCTCGGCTATTGAGTTATGACGATTTTGGATTGATGGTTTTTGGTGGTGTCACGTAAAAGCTCACGTGACATCGGCTCGCCTAGAACAATTCGTGGACAACCTCTCCCTGGGGCAGCATTTTCATCGGACGCCCCTGTGACAGGAATTCCGCGTGCGGATTCAGGCCCAAGGCGTGGTAGACCGTCGCCACAAAATCTGGGACCGAGACGGGACGTTCCGTCGGGACGGCTCCGAATTTGTCACTGGCACCAATCACCTGACCTGTCTTCACCCCGCCACCACCAAGTGTCAGGCTGAAGCAGCGTCCCCAGTGATCGCGACCAGGCCCTTGTTTGTCCTTGTTGAGCTTCGGCGTCCGCCCGAATTCCCCCGCCGTGATCACCAGCGTGGTGTCGAGCATACCCCGATCGGCGAGATCATTGAGCAGCGCCGAATAACTGCTGTCGTAAATGGGTAACTGCTGCTCTAAGTGCGAGAAGATGCCCCAATGGTGATCCCACGCGTAAATGCCCGTATCGACATATCCCTGGATCGTCACAAATCGGACCCCAGCCTCGATCAAACGCCTTGCCAGCAGCATCCCCTGTCCAACTCGGTTGCGTCCATAAGCATCACGCAACTTGTCCGGTTCCTGTGCAAGATCAAAGGCTTCCTTAGCCTGTCGGGATGTTGCCAGTTTCAGGGCCTGCTCGCGAAAATTGTTGTGATAAAGCGAAAACTCCAACTGCCTCTCTTGAGCGGACTGGTAGCGATCAAGCGATCGCAGCAGCGAGGAACGACCCGACAGACGATCAACGTCCACA
>JBIKZJ010000328.1:0-7516 GCA_044354755.1 Schlesneria sp.
GTTGACGATCGATTCGATGCCATAAGGCGACTATCCAGCGGAATTTCATTCCGCTTGGGTTGGGGACGATCCATCAGAAACAGATGTGCCAGACGCCAGCGGTCTTGTACTGACCAGTCATGGTTCAACTCCAGCTCTTCTCGAGTGAGATTTTTGACCGTCGGCTGCGGAACCAAACTTGGCCGTTGGCCAGAGGTTTCATGAATCAGTGAGATAAAGAGCAGAACGGTCAGACCAACGGCGAGTGTTCCGACCGAGGTGACAAAATACCACGCGGGATCATCACGAAGGCCGCGAGCGAATTTTATCGAAATCTGATCAAGCCAGCGGACAAAATAGAGGATTTCTGTCCCAACCCAACGGAGGGGAGGTGGCAATTCCCGTAAAATGAGAGACCACAGCCGAGATCGCACTCTAATGCCTTCCGTTGGCGGCCATCTGAGATTGATCGTCTCTGATGGAATTGATTCCCTTCCCGTGGTTCCGATACAGACTGTACCAGATCCCCCTCAACCATCGAGGAGATTCTTGTTTTTCATGATTTGGCAGTCACATGCTTTCGGAGAAAATTTCTGTGCCAGTCACGAAAGAACTCGATCCACTTTGTAATGGTTATCAGAATTTTCGCTCCGTTAAAAGCCCGGAATGGGAAAAACCCCCTGGATCACGTTTTTCGAAAGTGGATTTTCCCTTGCCTGGGCTGCGTAATCGGATTCTTCTGATTCTTGGAGAAGAGAATTCCCTGTCAACGCTTCTTGACGATGATTTTGTGTCGCGCTAAGATCCATAGAAGTCGATCTGCAACGCAAGTGAAACGTCTTCACAGGAAGCGGGATCGGCTGGCGACTCGTGGTCGTTCTTTTTGTTTCTTCATCGCTGGATTTTCAGGGAAAGTGAGCTTTCGATGACACATGTGGTGGCAGAACCCTGTTTTAACTGCAAATACACCGATTGTGTAACGGTTTGCCCCGTAGAATGCTTTTACGAGGGTGAAGCGATGCTGTTTATTCATCCCGAGGAATGCATTGACTGCGAGGCTTGCGTTCCAGAGTGCCCACCAGCAGCAATCTTCCATGAAGATAATCTCCCTGCTGAGTGGTCTGACTACACAGCATTGAACGCCGAAATGGCGTTGAATTGCGAAGTCATCACCGAACGAAAAGACCCGATGGGTCCGCCGATCGAGAAGAAATAAACTTTTTGATCTGCTGGCGACTGTTTGCCGGTGGCTCAAATTGCTCGTTGCTTAAAACCGTTCACGAAAAGTATTGACTTGCTCGACACGAGATTTGTGGTCTCGGACGAGCAGGTTTTTTTTCGTAGGCAGATTTTTCCTGATCGACGGGCCACTGCTGCGCGCCTATCAATCAGCGAATCGAGGCGACTCGAAAGCGACTGGTCATCGAGCGTGCGAGAGAACCCTGAGTTCGATCCAGTCGAAGATCGTCGTGTGGCGAGTGTTACTGTCGGTTCGCCCGTTCCATCGAATCCATCACTTCAAAAAACATCGCTTCAAAAACGGAAGAACCCACTGCGGCGTGTGCCACAGCGGGTTCTTCTCATTCTTACATCGTGTTTGGTTGAGGTAGCAGGCCAGCCTCAATGTTCCAGTTCTAAGGATTCAAGCCGGTACCGGTGCAGCGGATCAAGTGGTCATGATCGATGTAGACCACCTGGATCGACTCGTCGAGATGCCGGAACGGTACTGGCCAGTCAGATCGTTTGATCAGGTCATAATAGACCGTGCACTTGTAGTGGCAGTGATGCAATCGGGCGGGGCCAGCGAGCGGAAAGAAGCGGCAGTCGTCCATGCGGTCAACAATCGGCTCGGTCACGATCTTCACATTGTTGCGTGAGGTTTCGGCGAGGAACGGCCAGCCGCCGGAAGTTTCTTGTGGCAGCGTTCGCATCACCTCGTCAGCACTCGGTGGGTCTTGGCAGAAGAGGGGGGCATGTTCCCCTTCTACGGCATCCAGAATCGGCACCTTGTCGTACCGCTCTTCCTTCGTATAGGCATCCTCGATGAGTTCACTGTAGTACGGGCTGACCGGAATCAGCGGGGTGGTCCCGTAAAACGAACTCAAGGTGAAGGCCATCGTCAGCATTCGGCCAAACAGCATGCATCCGCTATTACTCATCATCATCAAGCCGAGTGCGGCGAGTAGAGTAAATCGCTTCGTGAGTGAGCCAGGCTTTTTCATCGTTTCTCTCCGGCAGTTCCCGAATTCCGCTGAAATGGCGATCATGGGACCGTGTGTAACTTAAGTATCGAATATTCCGACAGAAGACTTGCGAGAATTTTACGATTTTAAGGATTGTACGGGGCAAATTGTCAAAAAGTCGTCGCGTGATTTCGATTCGACAAGGCTCTTCCGCAATTCCATCACCGTGGAACGAGTGATCTCTGCTGAATACGGAACGGCAAAGGCTCGTGAATCAAAAAGAAACGCCTGCGGCAGCATCACCACCACAGGCGTCCAGCCATTCGGGTACCAATTTCTCGAAGTTTGCGAGGCAAACGTCAAGCGCCCACTGCTAACAAGTCGTAATGAGAAGCCCCATGCTGACTTGTTAGCACCAGAACGGAGTTGATCACCAATTATTGGGATTCAAGAACCACCACCAGCGGTCCGTTCTTGGTTTGAACATCAGATTCCACTGACCATCATCCCATCGCAGCGTGGCATCGCGCCAGCCGAGCGGGACCTGAGGGTACGGATAGAATGGTCCGATGTACGGCCAAGCACTCGCACTGTACTGCTGCGGATAGGAAACCGCTGCCGAGTTTGGATACTGGGCATAGGATGGCCAAGCATGATCCGGCATATTGGGGTTGTTGTAAACCGCCTGTGATTGGCCCATCCCCTGATTGCCGTACGCAGGGGGATACGGTGGTGAACCGGGTGGTGGTCCCATCGGAGCACCTCCTCCGGGTGGGCCACCCTGATACCCACCCTGATACCCACCTGGGTATCCGCCACCTGGAGCCGGTGGTGTCGGAATCCCTTGTCCAGGAGCACCTTGCATGTAGCCCGCACCACGAATCTGACCCCGTGGTGGTCCTTGTGGACCGGGTCCACCTGCTTGGGCGAATTGTGCGGCGGCCTCTTCAGTACACCGCAATCGATTGGCAACGGACTTCACTCCGGGGACTGATGAGGCAGCTCGGGAGGCAGCGGCTCGTTCCGCTTGCGTTCCCACACTGCCATCCAGCATCGCAACTCCATTCTGGAATCGGATTTGGATGTCATAGCCGTCCAGCTGAGCCGATGTCAGCACTTCGCCAATTTGCTGGGCAATCTCTTGATTCCCACTGGCGACCGCTTCACGACCCTGAGCCGCAGGTTGACTGGCAGGAGCCGGTGAAGGAACCTCGCCATTGACCTGCTTGACGCGGGATCGTTTGCTGGTATCGCCTGCATGGCCAGCCTGAAGGACACTACCATCAGCAGCGGCATCACCACCACCACGAAGGCGGTCCGTCATCGACCGCTTCTTTTCGGTTAAAGTGATTCGATTGTCAACGCTCGACACACCGGAGACTTTTCCGGCAAGTTCCGCCGCTTTTTCTCGAACCTTCGGGTCAGCAACTGAACCACTGAGGACTGCGGTCCCCTCTTTGTATTCAATGCTGATTTCACCTTGAACCTTGCCACGCAACGCATTAGCAATGTCCTCAGCAACTCGCTGATTATCCGTTCGCGACGCCCGAGTTCCTGCCGAAGGTTTTGCGTCCTTCGACTTCGCACCCGCCGCGAAGGTCATTCCGGGGGTTGCCGCCAGCAAGCTGAGCGTCAACACCCACTTTCCGTACTTTCGCATGGAACGTTCTCCTTCCAATTCCTCCCTGGCATCTCTGAGGCTGGTGAGCGGAATCGTTCGCAAGGGCGGCACCCGAATGGCTTTGTGTGTCGCTGAACTTGATTTCCGAACGCCATTCCCGGGCTACAACCCGAGTCTAGTCTCATCCGTCACTGGCAGGCGAAGCAAACTCCGCCCGCGAGGTGCGATCGCTCCCCGCATTCTATTCATCGGTCGAGGAGGACCGTTTGCACAAGTTATTCTGAATAATTCGACGGAAACTTGTATAACGGTTCGATCGATCGTAGTGTGAACCGGATTCCTGATGATCCAATTGCTTGGGCATGCCCACACTTTGACAGGATGTTTTCTCACTCATCGTCAAAATTCCGCATGAATCGCCCTCAATTTTCTTGGATCGATGCCAAGATTCGCAAACAGATCGCGTACTCGGGTGCCGATCGGTTGGCGAGGAGAATCCCGTTGAGTTATACTACAACATGGAAAACTGCCGGGTGAATGCCTCACTCGGCTTGAATCGCTGAAGTACGGAACGAAAGAGGCTTCATTCGCAATGGCAAGCAAACGTATGGAAATGAGAAAGCAAGTCGAGGCTGCCGAAGCCCGAGGAAGCTCTCTTGATGCACCGAAAAAGACAAAAAAAGCGGCTGGGACCAAAACCAAGACCAAGCGAGTCAAAGAGAAGGTCCAGGCTCGGAAACGTTTGATTTGGGTCGTCTACAACGGCAGTATGAAAGAGGAAGGCCGCTTCCCTTACGATCAACTCGCTGCTGCTGAAGAAAAAATCGAACTCTTGCGACAAAAATCCAAGAAAATGTACTTCATTCAGCCGCTGAAAGAAGTGATCGGTGAAGCTCCCGGTTCCGCAAAACTCATCACCGCCGAAATCGAAGACGAAGATGTGAAAGCCCCGAAAAAGCTGGTAGCTGAGGACGAAGAAGAAGAGGAAGAAGAGCAGGAACACGAGGAAGAGGAAGAAGAGGAAGAGGAAGAAGAGGACGACGACGACGAGTGAACTCGATTGGAACCCGGCAGGGTCGCATTCGTTGCATGGAGTTCCCGATTCGCACGGAGTTGCCGATTCACGGCACCACGAAAAAAGCCCCGCCAGAGTACTGGTGGGGCTTTTTTGATTTGAATTGGCCGAATTCGGCAGAGACTCGTGAAATTTACTCTGAGTCGGGAAATTCACTTCGTGATGCTCCCAGACCATTCTCGCAAACCATGGGCCTATTTACTTGATGCCGAGTTTATCTCGCATTGCCTTGATCTGATTCCGAAAGTGGTTGGCGTGGAACATCCAGGTTCGGCGCTTGGGCTTGCTGCCAGCCACCGAGGCAAGTCGCTCGTACTTTTCTGCGAGGGCAACCTTTACGTCAATCTTCTTCAGTTCGGCTTTCGACATTCATCTCGCCCTTCTTACAAGAGTCAACCCCCCAAAGGGGACTTAATTGGATGCAAAAAAACGTACCACAATTTCCTTGCGAATCCCCATTCTAACCAATTTTGGCGGCAGGAATAGTCAAAACATCAGATTCTTCCGCTGAAAATCGACCTGTCCGGTCCCAACTGAACGCACAGAGCCACATTGGCTGACGAATTGACCTATTTTTCCCGTGATTCCTCAGGCCCCTGCGGGCTCAAGGCAACGCAATTCATCACCAAATCAGTTCTTGCGATTGCCTGGTGGATCCGATTTCGGCTCGCGATAACGCGGGGCAGGCAAGTCAGGGTTGCAGTTTTTTCTGATCCGGAACAATCGTTTGTCGCGCAATTGGGATCAACTCTGCCTGCAACAGAGGGTGATCGGAAGCGGTCGTCTCAGTCAGTTCTGCTGAAATCGTGGCCAATCCCCTGGTGAAGATCCAGTCGATGTTTTGGGAGGGGATTCGTCCGGCGAATTGCTCGTGCAGCGGGCTTTTTACTCCTGGATGCTCTAAAAGTGTGGTCAGCAGCGGGTCTGAGGCGGTTGTATTCAGGTCCCCCATCAGCACGCAGGGGGGCTCGAGGCTGAGGAACAAGTCGACCATTGTTTGCAGTTGATGGCGGCGATCACTTTCGCGGTCAATATGCACCGCGAGAATGTGGACCTCGGCGTCTTGTAATGGGACTGTGGCCAGGATGGCGTTGCGAAAGGCTTTTCCCCGAGTCCCCATCAGGGGGATCCGTATTGGTGAACGGAGCGGACTGCGATAAATCAATCCATTGCCGAAATGATCTGACCACCATTGCCGCTCCGTGGCGGCAAAGACCCAGGAGGCATTGCAGGAAGTCGCCAATGCTGCGGCCTGGTTCGCACCGACTTCACGAACCCCGGCACGAACTTCATAAAGGCCCACGACGTCTGCAGTTTTCAACAATTCCGCGATTCGCGGTAGGCTGCGTACCCCATCCGCCCCTTTTCCCCCATGAATATTGAAACTGGCGAGCTTCAAACTCGGCGACGAAACCGGCAAATCAATCATGCTCGATCCCTGAGGGAGTCGATGGCTCGGGTCGGGGGGACGCCGGTCCGCACCATCCCAGGCAATCAACCCGATCAAGATCAATGCCAAACCCAGTGTAATAGACTTCCATCTCAAGAGAGCCATTTTCGGGTTTCTGATCATAAAGAGGGGTTTTCGAGGATGGCGATGTGGGCAAAATGGATCGAAAAATGAGGTGGTACGGGGAGCGAGTTGCATGCACTCCCAGGATCTTCGTCGGCATGACTGCGGAAAAAACAGCGGGTCTCGGCAGCAACATTCCCAGATTGCGGCATTCGATTCAATCCGAATCCGCTGGCTCTTTCCAGGCCGCTGAATACTGATGAAACCGGATCATGACCCTCTGTCGGATCCGAACAGGATGCCCCGAGTATACTGTCAGGCACTCCACCAAGTTCTCCAGAAAATTTCCCTGAACTGTTTCACTGCTGACAGGGGGACTGGAAACTGATAAACCTTCCCGTTGTATTGAGAAGCGTTCTGTCAAAAACCGGAATCGCTGGACGAGAGCGAAATCAGTCAGAGATCGCAAAATCGGTTCAGGATTCTGATTGCTGCCATTTAATCGAACCTGGATTCTGAGGGATCGGTTCACGGAGTTGTTCGGATGGGTGTCCCGATTTCGCAAATGTGGACCGTGGCGAGTTATGTTCTCGGCAAGAAATTTCGTGGGATCAAACGTTACCCACTGGTTTTGATGCTAGAGCCTCTGTTTCGCTGTAACCTTGCCTGCGCCGGTTGCGGAAAAATTCAGTACCCCGCCGAAATTCTTCGCCGCCAACTGACCCCGGAACAATGTTTTCGGGCAGTCGACGAATGTGGTGCGCCAATGGTCTCGATCCCCGGTGGCGAACCGCTGCTGCATCCGCAGATCGGCGAGATTGTCGCTGGACTGGTGGCTCGCAAGAAATACGTCTACCTGTGTACCAACGCAATCCTGCTGGAAAAGCATATCGATCAGTTTCAGCCATCGAAGTTCCTCTCATTCTCAATCCACCTGGATGGGCCGAAAGAGGAGCATGATTTCGCGGTCTGCCGCGAGGGTGTCTATGATGTCGCCATCAGTGCCATCAAAACCGCAGTGGCCAAGGGGTTTCGCGTCACCACCAATACCACGGTCTATAACAACGCCGATCCCGAGTCGATGCGAGAAATGTTTGACAACATGATGGGGCTCGGCGTCGAGGGAATGATGATTTCCCCTGGCT
>JBIKZJ010000329.1:0-7493 GCA_044354755.1 Schlesneria sp.
GGCTCGGGTCATGGTCAACCGGATCTGGCAGTATCATTTTGGACGAGGGCTGGTCAAAACCCCGAATGATTTTGGTGTACGAGGAGTCCCCCCAACGCATCCGGAACTGCTCGACCACCTCGCTCGGCAGTTCATGCAAAGTGGCTGGTCGGTCAAAGCGATGCATCGACTGGTGATGCGGAGTGCCACGTATCAGCAAGCCTCAGCAGATGATTTGCCACTCTCTGGGCTGAACGGCTCGGTTGAAGTGACCGATCTCTATGTGGGCTTTGCCCGTCGACGCCTGGATGCGGAAGAGATTCGCGATGCGATCTTGATGGTGAGTGGTGAACTCGATACGACCTTGGCTCAGGAACATCCGTTTCCAACGCCCATCAGCTGGGGCTATTCGCAGCATGGTCCCTTCAGCGCGGTTTATGACCATAACAAGCGGAGCGTCTATTTGATGACCCAACGTTTGAAGCGACATCCCTTCCTGGCACTTTTCGATGGTGCTGATCCGAATGCCAGCACTGCGGCTCGTTTGGGAACCACCGTTCCAACGCAGGCTTTATTTTTCCTGAATGACCCGTTTGTGCATACAAAATCCGAAAAGCTAGCCGCGCGATTGCGCGCAGCGACTACCGTGGAAACCGAACAGATCAACCTGGCCAGTCGCTTGGCGATTGGCCGCCCGTTAACCGATCTGGAACAGGCCGAAGCGGTGCAGTTCTTACAGTTGTACCGGACCGAATTGACCGCTGCCGGACAGAGTGACATCGAATTGCGAGGCCTCGCCGCCTGCGTACGAACGCTGTTTGGATGCAACGAATTTCTCCATTTGGATTGATCAATCGATGACTTATCACCCTGCATTCGATTCCTCTCGACGCGGTCTGTTGCGTTCCATGGTTGGTGGTTCACTGCTGCTGCCGGGGATTGTTTCACAGTTACTGGCAGAAGAATCGACGCCTGCCATTCAAGCCGATCCGCTGGCCCCCAGACCGGCTCATTTTCCTCCCAAAGCCAAGCGAGTCATCTTTCTCTACATGAGCGGCGGGGTCTCGCACGTCGATTCCTGGGACCCGAAACCCAAACTGTTTGCCGATGCGGGGAAAACCGTTCCGATCAATGAATTTCAGGGACGCAAAGGGGACTACCAGATGTTCCTGAAGCGACCCCAATGGGATTTTGCACCGCACGGTGAATCGGGGACCGAAGTCAGCACTCTGTTTCCCGAGATGGCAAAATGCGTGGATGACCTGTGCGTGATTCGTTCGATGAAATCGGATCACACGAATCATTACGAAGCGACACTAGGAATCCATACCGGATCGTTTACCTTCGCTCGCCCCAGCCTGGGGTCGTGGGTCAGCTACGGATTGGGAACCGTGAACCGGAATCTCCCCTCGTTTGTGGTGATCGCCCCCCAGTCACCTTACGCAGGGGGGCAGGTTTGGGGGAGTGATTTCTTGCCGGGCTCACATCAGGGGACACTGGTTTTACCAGGCCCCGAACCGGTCGCCAACATCCAGCGTCGAGTTCCCAGCAGCCGGCTGCAGGAACTGGAATTGGGACTGCTCGCCCAGCGAAATCAACGGCATTTGACCTCGGCGACCCATGACCCGCAACTGGCAGCGCGGATTAAATCGTATGAAACCGCGTTCGGAATGCAGGCCGAAATGCCAGAGGTCTTTGATCTCTCGGGGGAAACCGATGCCACATTAAAGCTGTACGGACTCGAGCGGGGAAGTACGAAGGGGTTTGCCTGGCAATGCCTTGTGGCGCGTCGTCTCGCGGAACGGGGTGTGCGGTTTGTCGAACTGATCGATGTCGGTTCGTCGGGAAACTGGGATGCCCACGGCGATATGCTGACGCATGCACCGCTGGCAAAAAACGTGGATCAATCGGTCGCGGGATTGTTACGCGACCTGAAACAGCGCGGGATGCTCGATGATACTTTGGTCGTCTGGACGACTGAGTTTGGCCGGACTCCCTTTAACTCGGCCGCAGGGGCGGCAGGACGCGAACATCATCACTGGGTCTTTTCGTCATGGCTGGCTGGAGCGGGGGTCAAACCGGGGATCACTTATGGTGAATCGGATGACTATGGGATCGACGTGGGAAAAGATCCGGTTCACATTCATGACTTCCATGCGACCATTCTGCACCTGATGGGACTCGACCACGAACGGCTGACCTTCCGGCATACCGGCCGTGACTACCGTTTGACCGACGTTCACGGCAACGTCGTGAAGGGAATTCTCGCCTGACCGAGCATCGAAATTCTGGAAGAAGGAATCCGAACGTGGTCAGCTAACTCCAGCCAGTTCGGTTGCCTGGGCAACTCGACCAATCCCCAAGATGTACGCGGCGGTTCGCATTGTCACTTTTCGTTCCTCGGAAATCTTCCAGACGGCATCAAAGGCAGCGATCATCTTTTGTTCCAGCTTGGTCCGGATTTCGTCCAGTGGCCAATGGACGACCGAGCGATTCTGGACCCATTCAAAATAGCTGACGGTGACACCACCAGCATTGGCGAGAATATCGGGAACCACCAAAATTCCTCGCTGATGGAAGATCTCGTCCGCTTCAGGAGTGGTCGGATCATTCGCCGCTTCGACGATGAATTTCGCCTGAACCAACGGGGCGGTTTCGGCGGTGAGTTGACCACCCAGCGCCGCAGGAATCAGGAGATCGCACTTGGTCGCAAACAACTGTTCGTTCGTGATTGCTTCCGATCCAGGAAAACCCTGAACACCGTTGTTGGATTTGGCGTACTCGGTCAATTGAGGGATATCGAGTCCCTTGGGGTTGGCACATCCCCCTCGCACATCGGTGATCGCCACGACGCGAGCTCCCCGTTCATGCAGAAACTTGGCGGTGAACGTACCGACATTTCCAAATCCCTGTAGTGCGACTTTCTTTCCCTTTAATGTCTTGCCGAGTTGTTGAAACAGGCGTTCGGCGATGATCACGACACCCCGACCGGTTGCCTCTTCACGCCCTTCACAGCCGTGCAGTTCCAGCGGTTTGCCGGTGACACAAGCGGGCTGAAATCCATGATATTTCTGATACTGATTCATGAACCAGGCCATCACCTGGCCATTGGTCCCCATATCCGGTGCGGGAATATCGGTGTCGGGTCCCACCATATCGTGGATTTGATCCACAAATTTGCGGGTGAGTCGTTCGAGCTCCCCTTTGCTCAAGCTACGGGGGTCGACGGCAATCCCCCCTTTGGCCCCACCGTAGGGAAGATCGACCACGGCCGTTTTCCAAGTCATCAATTGAGCCAGCGTCTGCACTTCTTCATCATTCACTTCGGGGTGATATCGCAGTCCCCCTTTCATGGGGCCACGGGCACCGTCATGCTGAACACGGTAACCGACAAAGGTCCCGACCTCGCCATTGTCTAACCGAATAGCCAGTTGCACTTTGACATCCCGTGCCGGGGTCAACAATAACGTCCGCATGCGATCCGAGAGTTTCAGATGATCTGCGGCGGCATGAAAATAGATTTCAGACTTCGTCGGTGCATTCATGATGATTTCTCGCAGGGAAGGATCGACTTCAGAAGAGACTTAATAAAGTTACCCAAAAAAAGACGCGATCAACAGTGAAACTACTGTCCGTCCGCATCCGGCAGAACTCGACGCGGGCGGATTCGTTGCCCACCCACCTGCTGAATTTCCGTTGCTGCAGGACGGACCTCGGTGATGGGCTGCTCATTTTGCTGAAGAGAGGACGGATTCCAAGGTCCAGAGATCCGTTCATGCAGACACCTTGCGGTCAATTCAGCCAGCCGCAAATGTCCAGCGGCGGACCAGCGGGGTGCAAACCGCAAAAAATTCAGCTCCGCATCACGACCTGGTGTGATCACCATCGAACCGTCAATGAAAGGGATCCCAGCACGGTCCGCAAATCGGGCCAGCACGTCGAATGGGGCGCGATTCGAATAGAGGGCATCCTGAGCCACCCCCGCCGCAACCCGAACTCCCTGGCCACGACTACACTTTTCCGAGACTTGCCAAGGCTTGGGGGAAGTCAATAGAGCAAACGGGATGTTGACGGAACGACAAAAGCCTGACAAGTCGGCAACGGGTCCGACGGAACGGCGGAACGACAGATTTCGCTCTGGACGCTCGTCGCGCAGGAACGCATAGGGGTTGGTGTCGGTTTCGCGACTGATTGCGGTTTGCCTGGCGATCTTTTGCTTCCATTCGGCACTCACAGCTGTCAGACCCCAATCAAACAAGCGAAAATGCGTTCGCCAGATTTCGTGCGGGGCTGCTTTCTTGGTCCGAGTCAGTTTGACGTGCGGGCAAGAGAGAGGGACTCCGGCATCATTACAGTGCGCCAAACGTCGAATCTGGCGATCGTCTGCGACATCGGACCAGTCAAAATGCAGTAACACCAGATCCGGTTGCAAGCCGATGATCCGCTGTTTAAATAAAAGAAACTCGGTGAGCGGACAATGGCCAGGAATCGCCGCATTGACCACTTCGATGTTGATGTTCGCCGTTTGTTGCAGCCGATCTTGCAGGATTGTGCAAAAGTGATCCCCATCGGGGATTTCGGGGGCAAAGAGTGTTTCGTCGCCGAGAATCACAATCCGGTAGACCTTGGCAGGCTTGGGAACGGCCAGTTCCGGGCCACGCAGACCTAAACTATTCGTTTTAATCTCAACCAGCGAATTGGAATCGCGGCATTCGACCTGGGCCTCAGCGAGGGGTTTCAGTTCCTGATAAAACGACCACGAAGGGATCGTCAGCTGGGAAGGATCACTGCAAACCCCATCTCGCTGCGAGCAGACGCTGTCACCGGTCGAGGCTTCATACACGCGCACCGCCACCTCAGCACCACAAACCAGGAGAACCAGGAGTGCGGCAGCGAAGAGAAATCGGCGAATAAAAGTCAGCCCTGCACGGAACATAGTCGTGACGACAACGGTTTTATAGTAGTTCCAGAAAGCGGTATCAGTACTCGATCATTTTGCCCAATGACAAATGCGAACAGACATGAGGTTGCAGACAATGAACGTAGCAGCACAATCAACGCTCAAATCTGCTGCGTCTCCTGTCACGCGGTGGAATGCTAGTCAGACTGGGAAAACCAGACAAGACGGGTTTTTGCGACAAAAGTCACAGACGTTCCACAAATCGTGAGTTTGCACGCTTTCGCACCCGTCAAAACGAGGATTCAAAACGGTTTCCCTCAAGATCGCAGGCCAAACGCTTACAACCGCTGGCGTTGTTCGATACCTTTTTACGATCCTCATCGATTACCGCAGCCAACTCAGGACTCAGGAGTCTGCAAATGTTTCATCGTCAGTTGATTTCCGTTGCGCTTATCGCCTCGTTCGCCTCCACCTTGCTTGCCGAGGAATTGGACTATCACGTCACCGACCCGAATCTCAAAGTGGTCCGGCTCGATTCGTCCCCCGACGACTCGTTTCTCTCCGTCCGCACAGACTCGACCGGACGGATCTTTGTCGGGGGGCGACGGACACTTTATGCCTACGATCTGGATGAGGCGGGTCGGTATCTCCCCCGAAAACTGCTGTACGAATTCCCCGATCACACCTGGCTGAATGATATCGAAGTCCGGGGAGATGACCTCTACCTCGTCACCGTCAGCGCCGTCTATCGAATTCCCGGTGGGCGAGTGAACCGAACAGGACTGAAGCCCGAACGCTTGCTTTGGGGCGTCCCTAACGGACACGTCCACCAGTGTTTTCACGCCTGTGCCTGGGGTCCCGAAGGGGACCTGTATATCTCGATGGGAGATCCCCTCTGGTACTACGGTGACTTCACT
Organism: Schlesneria sp.; assembly: GCA_044354755.1. Lineage (GTDB taxonomy): Bacteria > Planctomycetota > Planctomycetia > Planctomycetales > Planctomycetaceae > Schlesneria. The sequence goes on from JBIKZJ010000329.1 coordinate 5,797, forward strand.
CGCCCCGACCACTGGGGCCACTGGACGATGTTCTACAAACCGCCGGCAGAGCCGGTGGATGCGCGTCGCGTAACGGGTGTCGAATTGCCAGGTCGTTCGCGCGTTGATGACGAGAAGAGCGGAGGAGTTGGGAATGCCGCTGCGGGGGATCGTGTACTTCGACAAGAGCCGAATAAAGCCGGATTTCAGCAGCAACAGCAGCAGCAACAGCAGCAGTGGGCGTCGATGCCTTATAACGGCGTCGGTGCCGTTTTTCGGATACGGCCTGATGGGACTAACCTTCGTTCCTACGCGCGGGGTTTGCGGAATCCGTGTGGACTTTGTTTTGACCGCAACGGAAACCTCTTTACCAATGATAATGACCATGAAGGGATCCCCTCGCTGTACGCCCCTGGGCGGTTAATGCACGTGACCGCAGGGTCTTACTGGAGTTGGCCACGAGGCTGGATGACAAGCAAAACCCCTGATCGGGCCGATATCCCTGCCATGGTCAATGACGAGATGGGCCGTGCCGTCCCCGTACTCCAAGCGTATTATGCCGATTCCTACCTGCCGGAAACTTATCGTAATAACCTGCTGGTCGCCCGCTGGTGCCGCCGGACCGTCTCGCGATTTCCACTGGAGCCCACAGGAGAGACGTTCATCGCCAAAGAACAAGTGTTACTCGAAGGTCTCGATCAAGCTCGACCAGTCGGAATCTGTGTCGGTCGTGGCGGACGCATCTTTGTCACCATCTGCTACATGGCCCAAAACGAAGGCTCACCCACCTACCGCAGTGATCTGGCGGTGATCACCCGTAAAGAGGATCCCGAAACCATGCCGTTTGCCGCCGTAGACCTCACCCAGGTCAAATTGGCGGAATTCTTCAATCCCGCACATCAGGGGGATTGGTCGCGACGGCAGGCGGAAACCCAAGAGGTTGTACGGCGAGCAGAACTGCTCCAACTGGATCTGACTCAGCCCGACACACTACCGCCGCCGTTTCAAAACATCCTGCCGACGGGCCATCACCAGCGAAAGCTGTTCGACGAAATGCCAGTAGGCGCTTTTGAAGACGATCCGCAAGCGGCGATTCAACAACTGCGCGAGTCTAACACCAGTACCGAGCTCGCCCCTGAGCTGATTCGATGCCTGGATCTGGCTCAAATACCGCGCCCTCAATTCACTGCGGCCCGGTGTCGCGCTGCTGACGCGGCCATCCGGATGGGAGGGGTACTCACCGCCGGATTCCGGCTGACCATGCCCCCGGTGGATGCCGAACTGCATCCCGATGCACCATTGGCACCACACCAAAAAGAGGAAGCCAACATCATCCGATACGCCGATGAAGAGCTGCCGATTGACCTGCGGAAACTCGGCCGTGTCGGAAATTATACCGTGGCAGAACACTGGAAGGTTTTGCAGCATACCGACGAGCAGGAATTCTTGTTTGGCTTGCTGCTGGAACGGCTGGATGATGAGCACGACAAGATCCGGTTGCAGGCCGCCCACTTCCTTTCGCTGCTCAATGATCCCCGCAGTGAACCGAGGATTGCCCTGGTGGTCACCGCCGTACAGGACCGGCGACTGGATGTGGCCAAACTGGAGCACGTGAAACCACTGATTTGGATGCTGGGCCCTGTTCCAGATCCCCAGGGCTTTCAACAGACCGTTCATCCGGTTGAAACGGCAGCGATTGATCTCGCTGCAGCGGTGAC
>JBIKZJ010000486.1:0-4684 GCA_044354755.1 Schlesneria sp.
ATGTTGTAATGATCTGGCTTGGACGTGTCTCACCGTGTGCTCGCTTACCTGATTTCGCGTTCATGCGTCCTCCTCTTCGACAACAGATCCATCAAGAGCCCTCATCCGGAGATTGACGGTCGCCTCCACGTCGCGCATCGAGCGATTGGCACGGAATTTCATCTTCGGACTCTGGGGCGGGAGATTTTTGAGTTCCGGATTCAGGAACTCATACAACAGTCGCTGGGCACCTCCGACTTCTTGCTGGTATTGAAGTGCAGTAGCCGTCTGACTGAAGTCATATGCAATCTTGCTCCATTCATCCAGCAGTTCCAAGCTTCGATCACGTACCCGCTGTTGGATCTGGAGGGCTTCGGGTGATGAAGCGTTCAGCCCGCAACATTCCAGCGCTCGTTTCGCCAAGGCTTCCACAACAAAATCCAACTGCGGCCGTTCACTGAGGATTGCAGAAGCCCCGCGAGGTGCCGTCATCGGCGAATGTCCCTGTCGAGCAAGCGCCACCAGTGTCCCGGCAAGACCCCGATCAAGTGCCCGTGGCGAAAATGGCGTCACGCTGGTCGCCTCAACACTGCGATAGAACGATTCATGATACGCGTCAAACCGCTCGTAATGAGATCGATCGCGGGGTTTGTGAACATTTAGCAGGGTGATAATCAATCCGGGCTTTTCCGGGTCACGGCCGACACGGCTGGTTGCCTGAATGTATTCGGCACTGGTTTTCGGCTGGCCAAAGACCACCATTAAACCGAGTCGAGTAATATCCAGACCGACCGAGATCATGTTCGTCGCAATCGCCACATCAACCGCATTTTTATCGCTGAAAGCCAGCGCCAACTGATTTTTGGCGGCGGAAACCTGTGCCGTATTGATTCGACTCGTCAGTTCCACAGGTTCGTAGTCGATCTGTCGATTTCCGAAAATTCCATTCGTTTCGCCGACTCGTTTCCTGAGCGCATATCCACTAAGACGACTCCGAATTTCATCTTCGATCAGTCGGCGCGCACCACCAAGTTCACGAAGACTGTTGAAATAGCCCAACAAGGTCATGTAGGGGTCGGCGGGGTTTGAGGGATCCGTTTTTTTTCCTGCTTGCAGATAGGCTTTCTGGGCAGCGGCAAGTAACGCCAGGTAAACCCGTAACATCACAACTTTGGGACTACGACCTTGAGCCGCAATTCCCAAATAGAGACGGGCGTTACTTTCTTGCGGCGAATGCGTTCGGGCGAAGAACGAGTCGCGGCGATCGGGACCCGGTGGAGGAAAGATTTCGACCTGCCGTCGATCAAACAATGCCCGAATCTGATTTTCCGCGCGTCGGACCGTCGCGGTCGATGCCACAATCTTGGGGCGAATCCGCTTTCCCTCGATCATGATGGTGGCGAGTTCATCCAGCGCTGTTTCGTATAAACCGACCATGGTTCCAAGCGGCCCGGAGATCAGGTGCAATTCGTCCTGGATCACCAGATCGGGAGGAGGTAATCGGCCCTCTTTTAATGGGTGACCCATTGTCGGCTCACACGGACCATAGAATCCCTGGTGATCGTGTCGTTGAACACGACCGAAGAATGCTCCGACTTCCCCTGTCCACGGCATCGCCGCGAACTTATCGACGGTGGCGATCAGAAAGCAGGGTATCCTGCGATAGATCGGCTCATCAACCGCCACAATTGGCAAGTGCTTACCACGACTGAAAGCACAGTCGCGATTCATGCAGATCACCCGCAGGTCGAGTGGTGTGTCTTGGTTCGGTATGAGTTTGAAAGAATTTTGATTAAATTTCGTGCCGCACCACGGGCATTCTTCCAGCGGAATCGGTGAGGGCTTTTTGTCGTCGTTCAGTTTGGCGATCGTTTTTGCACGCGCCGACTTGGAATCACCGTCACCTTTAAAACCTATGCGGTTGGGGGTCGCGGTCTTGCCGACCCACAAGCCGATTTCGAACGGCCAGTCACCCAGCTTGCTGGTATCTTGCTGACGTTCTATTTCCAACGCACAAATCAACGTCGCCGCACGACCAAGTTGGTCCAGGGTCAACAGACGCAGCGTGTATCGCATCAAGACGCTAAGACCAGCCGATGTGATTCCCGGATTTCGCAGACGGCGAAGCACCAGCGTAAACGCCGCTAAACCGAGATAGGCTTCGGTCTTTCCACCACCGGTCGGAAAAAACAGCAGATCCACGACTTCCCGATCAGGATGGGTCGGTTCGGCAATTCCCTTCAGATTCATCAGGATGAACGCCAGCTGAAACGGATGCCAAGTCATTCGAATCGTTTCGGGCAATTTGCCCCGCATGACCCCCATTCGTTGTTTTGCGGCGATCGACATGGTTTTGTTGGCGATGCGAAACGCTTCCAGGCATTCCGGGTCGTTTAAAAGTTGAATTCCACGCTCAATCCGACCTGCAGCGACATTGGCCCGCTGCATGAGCACTGTGGCGGTGGTCGCTCGATTGGCAGGAGATGTTGGCATCTGTTGTTGTTGCTGAAGAATCCACGCGGTGTATTGCGTGACAAATGGTCCGAGGGCTTTCTGCACCGCAGCCCCGTCAGCCAACTCCGCCAGGGCATCCATCGAAAGCTCGATCCCTTTCAAGGGAGTCGGTGCCACACGTTCCACTTGGGCACTGGGAATCCAGCAGGTTTTGACGAGCTGACAGTGTCCCTCGGTGATTTTGGCCTCTGTGGCAATGTTGTGGCCGACAGCGAATTCGCAGATGTCGCGATATTGCAGATCGGCGACCTTTTCGTCCCATTCTTCACTTTCCAGACTACTTAAATTGGGGCGTGCAACAAATCCCTCGTCGCAGTGAACTTCCAGAGCGGCCTGAAACGCAAAGCCCTCGTCACGAATCTCATCTGGTCGCGGAACCCGCTGATTGACCAGAAACACGGATGCGCAACGAGTCCCCTGGGGCAGACTTGGTTGGATACCACGGCTAGCGACCATCCGAACCGAAATCGCCACTCGCAGTCCGCCACTTGCTGGAATTTCCGTTTCGCGCGGTTTTGTCGTCCGCTCGGGGACATCAATCGTCAACGTTTCTTCGCAGGCGTGCCGTTCCCATTCTTCAGGCAGGACATGGCCGTCGGGGAGTTTGCGGCGTTTGTAATCCCCCCAGCAGACTTTCAAGTTCAGCTGCGTGGTCTTGGGACTTATAAGAATGCTTAAGCCCATGGAAGATGGCAGATATCGTGGCCGTGCAGCAGTCCGCTCGGGTGTGACGACATCGTCTGCTCCGCCAGCGTCGCTGGCGGCATCGACTTCATCCGAACTCTCTTCGTCCACTTTTTGATGATCCTCCGCATCGACGGGAACAAGAAATCCAGTCAGATACCAGCGCGACGGGGCCTGTGGCAGGATTTCGTCCGGCGAGCCATTTTGCGCACCGGGGCCGACGAGGTCCAGCTTCAGGGCGTCCGTCAAGTCGCTACGTACATCAACAGGCTTCATGCGGCTCTCTCCGTTCATCACTGCAGGCGAGAAAAGTCTTGGATTTCGGTAATACGGTGGACCCGCGTTCCGCGATGCAAAATCCCAACAAATTTGACAATGCCATGTTCGCCGAGGGCTTTGTGCGCGGTCTGCCAATCGTCGGCGGAAAGGTCCATGCGTACGGACTGCATTTGTTCTTCGTACATCACAGAGAGAATTGCGTCCCCTTGCATGCGCCCATCGACACCCGGCTCCCCCCCCAGGTTGTCAATATTCCCCACGAAGAGCGACGCGGTTGGTGCTTGAGCAGGCCGCAGCTTTTTTGAGATATCTTCGATGATGGGAAAATATTCGTACTTGATTCGAACCAATTCCGGAATATTAGAAATCGGCGTCAACGTCGTCGCCCAAGAGACTTTGACATCCAGGTGCGAGTCTTCTTCGGCGGGCTGCATCTGCAAGAGGGCTTCACACAGGTTTGCGCTGACGACCGGCTCGGTATCATGGGGTTCAAATACATTCGGAACCGTGTCTGCTTCAATTGAGGTTACGATCCGTGACAAGGAACGCATCAGGGTCGAGACCGCGCGTCGTGTGAACGGCTCATTTCCCGGCAAAAGTGGGCGATCCTGTTCCACCGCTCGCAAGGGACACGAGACCGACAGCGAAAAACTGGCACGTTCCGTTTGCCCCAGATGACAAGCCCCCAGAAGCTGTTGGGCTTCAGCGCGACTCATTCTGGGATGATGTGCGATGGGGTTAATCACGCTGCATGCTGCCGCCAGGATGCTCCGCTTTGCCCCTTCCAGCAACCGAATCCCTTCGTTCAAGGGGATCGACCCTCGGCCCGTCGAGGGTGACGCCACACGATAGCGGAGGATATCCGCATCGGGAGTCATCAGGTCGTTGAGAACTTCGGTCACGGAACGAGACTCGAATTCCGCCAGATTCTCGACGACATCGCGTACTCGTTCCGCGTAGTCATCAAACGACTCATCCATCGGCACGATCAGTTGATCGTATTTTCCTTCAGGATGGTCGAACAGGGCGATCCCACCATTCACGTTCGGCACACGCTGCCACCCTTTTGCGATGGCGTAGCCGCGAACCTGCTGTGGTTTAATCCGTTGCAAAAGGATTTGGGGGAGAACTTCATTCCGCATAGTGAATAGACTCCCGCTTGGAAAACCGAGTCATCAGCGTTCGTAGCGACTCGACCGAGAGGACGTTTGCCTTGGGAACATAGACC
>JBIKZJ010000670.1:0-7465 GCA_044354755.1 Schlesneria sp.
CGCAAACAATAAGCCAGGCTGTTTAACTCGGTCAGATGGAGTAGATCCGTGGAGTTGTCCGAACCGCAAGACAAGTGCGACCTCGCCGGGCTCAATCACGGTGATCCCTGAGGCACTGAATAAAATAAGTAATACGAAGGCGATCCAGCGTACGGAGTTCGCCGCCGATCGAAGTCCACGTGCGATCGGTAACTCACGCCGTGACCGGGGAATGTTAGGAGAATCAGTTGGCGAATCAGACATGGGACCACTTCGCTGGCTTCACAGTAAGGAAGCAAAATTGGTTTGGGATCATTCGATTGATATTAGAAGAGAGCGATAAACCTTATTCACGGCTGGTCCGGGCCGATGCTCTCGTCGTCGGAGTCGTTTTTGATTCCGCATCAGGTAACGTCGGCGGAGCTTCTGTGAAAACGTCAAAAAAGCCTTGATCGGTCCTGAGTATGACTGTTGCCTGTGCGCCAAGGGTTTTCTTGAGTGCCTGCAACGATCGCCAGAATCGATAGAACTTTGGGTCTGCTTGTTGGACTTGGGCAAAAATCGCGGCGGATTGCTTTTCGGCTTGTCCTCGAATGCGCCCCGCCTCTTCACGTCCGGTCCGCAAGAGTTCTTCCCCTTGGACTAAAGCATCGTCGCGGATGGCTCGAGACTGTTTTTCTCCTTCGGCTCGCAACCGGTCGGCCTCGGTCTTGCGTTCGGCGCGCATTTGGGCCAAAACGGCTGTCACATTTTGTTCAGGGTAAGCGATCCGCTTGATGCCAATCTGCTCAACGCTCACACCAAATTTTTCGGCGGCTTGTGTCTTTACATCGCTCAAGATCGCTTGTTCGATCTCATTCGCTCTGAGATCCGCCGGATTGATCGACAACAATGCCGAGAGATCGTGGTCGCCCACACGAATGTTCTTTGCCGCCGTGACCATTCCGTCCAGTTTTCGTTCGGCCGCATCGGCGTCACCAACGGATTGCAGGAAGAGTAGAGGTTGCTCGACGTGCCACGCGACGTAAGTCAGCAGGATGACATTTTTGCGGTCTCGTGTGAGTGTCGCTGTGTATGGCGTGTTGAAGACGCGCCAGCGAAGATCGATCGGCCTTGCTTGTTCGATGGGCCAAGGCCACTTGAAATGCGGACCCGGCTGGGTGACTTCTCGAATCGGCTGACCGAACCGAGTAATCACTGCGGCCTCACCCTCGCGTACGGGAAAATAGGCGCTGTGCATGGCCAACATGCCGACTAACAGCAGGGCAAACAAACACCGAAACGCCAATCCGAGTACGGTCGCGGTCGGAGGAATTGATCGAGGTTTGATATCAATTGGCATTTGGGATTCCTTCTGGAGGAGAAGACACCGAAACTGGCCTCAGGTCGAGCCAGGCTTGATCGGACTTTTCCAGCAATGACTTCTCCACGAGAAACAGGCGTTTGTTCTTGAGGCTGTGTTCCAAGCCTTCGATCCACATTCGCACCAAATAGGATTGCGGCGCGATCAGCCGAGAGGAGTCGGCAGCGAGAAATTCGCTCGATTCGGCAGCGGCACCGGAAATGCGCCGAGCAGCATCAATCTTGGCGGAAGCGATCAAGCCCAAACTTTCCGCTTCGGAGGTGAGCAGTCTGGCAGTTCGGAACCCCGTCGCTTCGAGTTCCACACGCGTCGCATCGACTTTGGCACTGATCACATCGAGGTAATCGGCGGCGGCATCAACTGGTGGATGTAAATTAATAATCGCCACTTCCGCGACATCGATCCCAAGTCGCTGATGCTCCGCATACTCACGCAATGTGTCACGAAAACGCCTTGCAAAACCTGCACGGTCGGCGGTGAGGACGTCGTTCAAAGTTGCCGATCGAGTGAGTTCCAACAGCGTGCGATAAGCCAATGCTTCCAAAGCGGTTTCTGGATTCTGCGAATGATAGACGTAGTCGAAGAAGCGGTCGCGATCCTCGTGAATCTTATGGAACACGATCGCATTGACTGCCACTACCTCGGAGCCGTTGCCGAGGACAAGTGCAAATTCTTCGTCGTGCGCTTGAGTCCACAGCAATGCTCGTGGCGCGTCGGGGTCAAATCCTCGCGAAGTCTTCCCAGACTGGGAAGAGTCCTTGAACCCAATTTGCATGGACGAGACCGTCTTCACAGGAAAACGACGGACTTGAGCAAGCGGCCACGGCAAAGTGACGTGCAATCCAGGAGCAAGCGGTTCGCGAGACGTGACGCCAAGTCGCTCCTCAAGGGCGAACTGATGCGGCTCAACGACTTGGAATGCCGTGACCAACCAACTGAAGACGATCAACACGACCAGCATCGGACCAGTCACTCGTCGGACGAATGTGATGGCCCAACTCGCGCGAAAGTTCACACCGAAGCGTTGTTCCAGCACGTCAAACAAACTTGCGAGCGGGTTGGCTCGAACAAGAAAAGCCTCTCGAAGCAATAAATTGATTGGCGAGACATAGAAAATCTCTTCGGTCGGTGACGAATCAGCGGCTTTTGATGGGGGCGCAACCCACGCCCACATGGTCCGCGCCAGTTGCTCGATGCAAAGCGAGATCAACCACAAGCAAAGGCCTCGTCCAGCCCACAATGCGAAGTTTGGGATCGCAGTTCCGACGAACAGCGATCCCGCGACAAGCCATGCTGACCATTGCAGCTCACGGAATCCGCGAGCCAGCGAGACCGCTTCGGGAATCTCTTCGTCGCGAATCGCTGCCAATGTTTTCGAGAGGACAATCCACAGGATTGACGTGGCAATTGCCAGTAAGCCGAGTGTCGCCTGGAATCCGGGTGATACTCCATGAGCGGGCGCAAAGCCAAGTCGCCACATTTGAAAAACCGCAAAAAAGGCGATGGCAGCAGACGGTACGGAGAGATAGATGACATGTAACGATTGAGCTTCGGCGGCCTGTCGACGAAAACGCTTTCGACGTTTTTCATCCACCCCTTCCGGCGTCGCAGCAATGTCGATGAACAAAGATTCTCGAAGAAGCTTTCGGACATGCCCAGCATCGAATGTCGCCCAAACCGCGACCGCCACGAAGGCTAACTCACCCGAATGGGCCAACAACAGTAGCGAACCGACGCGCAGGGCATACCAACCTAATGCGAGTGCGACGACAACCGTGAGTGTCAGCGCCACAAGCAGAAGGACGGAATGTGACTTTGCCGTAGCGACGGCTGGTGATTTTGTGTTCGTCCGGGCTGAATGAGTCATTTCGTCAATCCTTGTCCAAGCCCGAAAGCGGTCTTCGTTCGCGAGTAGGCCATTTCCAGTCGGACGAGCGATTGGTCGATGACTTTTTTCGGCTCGTTGATGCTCTCTTCTACTCCCTTCAGAGCGGAACAAAGTTCGCGTGCAGCTTCGTCGGCATCGTCGGAAACTTTCACAAACCGCAATTTTGCCGAAACCGGCAGCTTGTCGGCTGCGGAGTGCCACTTCGTAAGTTCTCGATGGGCAACGCTCACGTCTTTCAGGCGAACAGCACTGAGTGCGTCTGCACGGACACTGTTCATTTCTTCATACAACTCTTGAGGGGGCGGATAGTAAACGTAGACAGTCAGCACCAAAACTCCCAATAAAACCGCTCCGGCAAACCCGGCCACGACCGGCTTCGGCAACGGACGATCCCATCCAACAGTTTTGTCGACGACAAACTCTCCATCGTCCGCCAAGAGATCTGGAACGTCAGCCAAATGCGTGACGCCGTATTTTCTGAGGATCAACCCAGAAACTAAGAGCATGGCAATCCCCGCAACCCCAACGTAGTTCGCGAGCGCAGTCTCGCGACTGAAGACTTGCGATGTCGTAGCCGACCAAGTATCACCATCGCCACGAATACGCCCCAACGTATCGAGCGCGTGGGTATCTTCTTCACCACTTTTCGGGTGGTCCATGACAAAATCGGCCGCGTACCCCAATCCCAGCGTGATCCCGAGGACAACCAATCCGAGCGACATTAGTCGCCGCATTCCGTGGAGCTTGTGAATCCAGCGGATGACTGCGCCATTCAATCCAACTCCCAACAAATGCAACGCAACGACCGCACCCAGAGAAAATTGAACATTCGTCATTGCCGCGACCTGCATCACACCCACAGTTGGCGAGATGTACGCAGGTGTGGCAATCACTACCATCAGCGGGGCAGCCATCGGATTCGTATATGCCATCTCGTGCGTAATCGACCCAGCGGGCACTAATGCAGCCGCGATTCCACAGGCAATCAATGTCCAGGCGACATCCTTCCAGACTTCGCCGCTGCCCAGCCACGACGACGAGATGGCTAAATTCAGCATTCTGCGTACGCCGACGGTTCTTGGGGGCGGCTCTGATCGTCGACGCTCCTCATCTTCGTCGTCCAGCCAGCGAGCGGTCAGTCCACCAACGACAAAGGAGAACAGGAATGAGATGACGACGATCAACACTAAGATTGGCGGGTCAAATGCCGTCCAGCCATAACAGAGTGTGATCGGGTTCAACAGCGGGGCGGCCAGCGTAAATGACATCACTTTTGCGGTCGATACTCCCGCGCGATGCATCTCGCGTGCGATCGGTAGCACTCCGAGTGAACAAACAGGCGCGAGGCTCGCCAACAGTGACGCTCGCCACAATCCTCGTGCACCGTCACCTGCGAATAAACGGCGCGTCCCCTCTGGCCCGACGACCATCCGCAAGTACGCCGCAGCCATGATCCCGAATAGCAAGGTCGGTGCGGCTTCAATGAAGGCTTGAATTGCTCGGACGATAATGGTTTGCAAGTAAAGCATTTTCTTCAGGATCAATTTGCAATCGGAACGGATATTTGCCTGACGGGAATGTTCAATCAGGCTCCTGTGGGAACTTCGACGCGGTTGAGAAGTTCTTCAATCACCGGCCTCGTGTCGTCGCGTTCGATTCCAAGACGGACGATCAATACTGGCAGTGCCACGTCCTGCACATCGTTTGGCGTAATGAAGCTGCGTCCATCAAGGTAAGCCCATGCCTGAGCCATTCGTTGCCACGTCAAAAGTCCGCGTGGACTGAGCCCAAGTACAATCTCCGGATGCTGACGCGAGGCTTCCGCCAGACGAACGAGATAATCCTGCACGGACTCGGCCACAGCGACTTCAGCGACACGATCCTGGATGCGGGCGAGTTGGCCAGGTTGAAACAGACATTCATGCTGCGGAGCGTGGCGGTTTGCAGACACGACCGCGTCGGCCAGCATCAGTCTTTCGTCATCCCGATGCGGATAGCCGATGTTCAACTTCATCGCGAAACGATCGAGTTGTGCTTCTGGCAACGGATATGTTCCATGTTGTTCGTGCGGATTCTGCGTCGCGATCACGAAGAACTCCGCGGCGAGGGGATATCGCACGGTATCAATCGTCGCCTGGCGTTCGGCCATTGCTTCAAGAAGCGCACTTTGCGTTCGCGGCGTCGCGCGGTTGATCTCGTCGGCGAGGAGAATCTCGGAAAAAACTGGCCCCGGGCGAAACTCGAACTCGTGCGTTTTTTGATTGAAGATATTGAAACCGGTGATATCACTCGGAAGCAAATCAGGCGTGCATTGAATGCGTGCAAAACGCCCTCCCAGAGCGTCGGCAAGCGTTTTTGCCAGAGTCGTTTTACCCAGCCCTGGCCGATCTTCCAGGAGCAAGTGCCCTCGAGCCAGCAGACAGGCGAGCACAAATTGTACGACGTCCGACTTGCCCCGAAGTACCGAGTTCAACCGAACGCGAACGCGGTCAATATCTTCAAGATCTGCGCTGGTCGACTTCTTCAGACGATGTTCGAGAATGGCGTTCATTCAACAATCTTTCGTAGCCAGTCGATGGGTTGATGAAGAGGGTGGATTTTGAAGGCCGACCGATGATTGCCAAGCAAAATGCGAGATGAATTTGTCGTCCGCCCGACACTTTTCCAGGTCCAGATCTGCACTGCTTTTTGGCAGATGAAGCGGCATTCCTGTGTCGGAGCCATCGTGTCAGCAGGACCAAAGTCAGCCCATTCGGCCAACTGTTTGAACCGGCTGGCCACTTGTCTGTCAGAGTCACATTCGTGAGAAACCATCCGCTCCAGCCAGCGCGTTGGGGTCGTCCCCGCTGATCTCGTAAATCCCATTCGATGGAAACGTCGATCCAACAAACGAAGCGTTTGTCGCACGAAGGCTCGTTCACTGCGAGCAGGCCACCACCGCCAGATTGCGGTCGAAATTCGATCCGCCACGAAATGTCGTTTGACGAAGAGCCAAATCATGACTGCAGCAGAGACGAAAATCGCAATCACGTTCGCGACAAACCACTGCCACGCGCCCATGCCTGCGGCCAGAAATTGCTCTACGAGCGTCGGCGGAGGTTGCAACGATTGATAGCCCGGTGTCGGTTCAATTGGCAGCCAGTTGTTACTTCCGGCCGACACCTCGGCCCAGAAGTGAATATCTTTTGCCGTCACCGCAGTATGCCGGTCTCGCATATCGTATCGCACGGGATCGGCGTAGAAGCCGCTGACAAGCCGAGTCGAATAACCGAGAGATCTCAGCATCCACACGCTTGCGGAGGCGAATTGATAATCAGGACCGCGTCGGCTTTCAAACAGGAAATCAGCCACCGTGTGTTCGCAGTCGGAAGGCGGTTTTGCGCTATGATCGTGGACGTATTCGCGACGGAGGCGTTCGACGATCGTTTGCACTTGCTGCCAACCAACGGCAACATCCTTCGTCCATAGTTCGGCCAGTTCGCGCACTCGCCGCGACTGTTCGTCAGTTCCAAATTGCCGATAGACTGCGGGACCGCCTGAGAGGTGAACGAGTGTCTTTGGAATCAATCGCTCATCGACGATGCGAGACTGCACGTGGATCACACTCAATGGAGGAAGTTTGTCGCGGTCCATGCGGACGACGCCAGGCTGAGCCCATTCGAAGAAGTCACTTCGATCCACCTTGTCGATATGGATGCCTAGCATCTGAGTGGGAGCAGGTATTCGATTCGTGTCGAGGCGGATAATTTTCAAAGCGTGCGTTTCGGGCGGACTGTAGATTTCAAGTAGTCTTGACGCGGATACTCGCAGCCACGGTTTACCGCTCAGTGTCTCAATCTCTAATTTGGGAACTTTTTCCGACAGCGATTCTGGGAACCAATCGATGCCGTCATAACGGTCAAAGGCTTCCAGCTTGAGATGCAGAGGGACGCGACCTTTCACATAGAGCAAGGCGTCAGAGTCGAGGTTGGCCATATTTTGGCGTTTTGCCTCACCCTGCTTACGCAACGTGGAAAATTCCTTGCCCGCCTGTCTCGATTCGGCGAGGTGACTTTCTTTTTGTTTCGCTGCGAACTGCGGAGGGAGGGCAATCGCTCGCTCCTGTTTTTCCACTTTCACTGGTTCGCTGTAGGTGTCGTCGAACAAATCGTAGAGGCTAGGTTCGTGGGAACTGAGAAACGGCGCGTCTTCGATCGGTGCAAAACTCTGAATATTCTCTGTCCCCGCCACGAGCG
>JBIKZJ010000264.1:0-8995 GCA_044354755.1 Schlesneria sp.
TCGACACGCAGGCTGGTCAGAACCGGAGACTGCTTGAGCGCCGCAACTAATTTCAATCCGACCGCTTCATCCGTAGAATGCTCGAACGCACCCAAGAGGCGGTTCAATTCGAGCGGCCCCACTTGCGGAATCGCATCGACCAGCGATACCAAGCGGGAATTTTCCAGTTTTGCCTTGACCAGCGCATCAACCGCCGCCGACCGGGTACTCACACTCGCCGTTTCACTCAGGTGATCGGCCAGCAACTGAAAATGCTCGGGAATCGGTTGTGTCACCCCTTCCGGGATCGCCGCGAGCGCTTCGATCCGCACGGGATCGGGGAACTGGGGATTACTGGCGATTCCCAATAAGGCATTTTGCAATCCCTCGGTTGCCGTCGGCAGGGTCGCTTTGGGGAGTGTCACCGACCGGACAACACCAATCGCTGCCGGAACCAGTTCGGCATTCCCCTCGACCAGCGTACCGATTAACGGTTCAATCCATGACGCGGGCAATTCTTTCAGGCCCGAACGGTGCATCGCCGCCAAGGCGATTTGCCGCGAGGCCAGCGATACCGTCCCCCCCTTGTTATCAACTTGCCCCGCCAACAGTTCTTGAATCGCGGCATTTCCCGCAAATTGTGCGAGTTGCTCGACCAACTCAGCTCGTTCCTGATCCGTGAGGACAGCAGCCGCAAGCCGTTGCCGTAAATAGTTGGCCAAGGCATCACCCCACTCGGCATGCCGGCCGACCAGCCAGAATGCGGTCTCGCGGAGCAGCGGTTCCTGGGATGTCAACCAGGGGACAACCTGTTGGGGATCCACCGAACCACCTGGCCGCTGATCGTTGGCGATCACCGCGATCCGCTGCATCATCGAGGTCTGGCCGCTTAACGCCACGCTTTTCAGATCGACCGGAGCCCCGATCTCGATCAAGGCATAGGTAATGGAATGTTGCAAGATCCGATCCATGGACGAATCCGCCGCTGCACGGACCAAGTTGGGAACCACCGAAACCTCTTCGAGCCGCCCCAGCCCTTCGGCCGCCGCGCGGCGAATAGCGGGTGCAGGATCTTCGAGAGCGGTTTTCAATGTTGCCAGTCCCTCGCGGTCCTTCCACAAGCTGATCGAACTGAGTGCGGCGAGTCGCACCGTCAGGTCACGATCGCTGACCCCTTTCCGAACGACCATCCGTGCCTGAGGATCATCAATCCGCGTTAATGTCCAGACGGCATTTCGCCGCTGTTCCTCGTTGGTCGAGGTTTCGATTGCCACCCTCAGGTCGGCCACTGCTGCCAAGCCTCGTTTCGCCAGCACCTGCATGCTCCGCGAGCGAACTGCAGGTCGGGAATCTCCCAGGTGTTTGACCAGGTCGCCGGTGCGACGATCTTTCCAGTTCAGCCGCAACCCACGCGGGTCGGCGACTGCCACGGCCCCCTTCCGCCGGACTCGGTAAACCCCGCCGAGGATATCCGGCTTGGTCAATTGCGATGTGGGGCAACAAAGAGTGTACCAGCCCCCGGTATCACAGATCACCAGGCTTCCGTCGGCATCTTCGAGTACGTCGGTTGGATGAAAATCAAGATTGTTCGACACGACAAAGTCTGAATTCGTCGACTGAAACGTCGCCCCGTCCCGCTGAAGTTGATGTCGTGAGACCTTGTGCATGTTGAACTGACAGGCGAACAGGTTATCGCGGAAATCGTTCCCAAACTGGCTCGATTCATAGCGGGTCAATCCGCACGGGGCGGCAGGACCCATGTGAACCAGGGGAGGCATCAAATCCCCGGTCCGGGGGTGAAAGTTGGTGACATCATGCACCTTTCCATAGACCCCGCCGTAAATGGCATGAATCAGACCATCCCGCAATCCGCCACCAGGACGTTGCAGAAAGGTGGTTGTAAAAATTCGTTCGCCCCCTGGCATGAAGGCGATATCAACGGGATTGTCCATCCCGCCGGTCATCACGTTTTCGACCAGACCTGTTCCATCCGCCCGGCGACGAAACAGATGGGCGGCTTTGGTCACCAGTTGACGTGGTTCCGAGCCTTCTGTCCCGACGGACGGTGTCCCCGAAGACGCAGTTCCGTGGCGCGGCGATTGATCATAAACCTGCTCGGCAAACGCCCCCTTGCACCAATAGATAAAACCGTCGAGTCCGAGATAGGGGCCGTGCAGATCGTTAGCACAACCGGTCAGGGTTTTTCCTTCGAACCATTCGGTCCGCTGATCTGCAACTCCATCCTGATCCGTATCTGTTAGCTTCCAGATACTCGGCGGAGCCGAAACATAGAGCGAACCGTCGTACCAGAGTGTCCCCTCGGGAAACATCATCTTGTCGGCAAAAACCACGCTTTTGTCAAAGCGGCCATCTCCATCGGTATCTTCCAGGCGGACGATCCGGTGCGTCCGGTCGATCAGTTGCTTGTCCGGTTTGTCATTGGAACCTGATGAATCGGCAATATACAACCGCCCCTGCTCGTCAAAATCGGCGGTAATCGGGCGATCGACCAGGGGGGCTCCCGCCACCAGTTCAATTTCGAACCCGTCGGGGAGTGTAAAGGTGTGCCCATTTAAAGAGATTTCGACCGCAACACCAGGGCGAGCCCAGATCGCGATCGCCATCAACCCCAGGCAGAAAAGGTTGCCAAGTTTGCAGGGGGACGAACCGCTTGTCATCTCGAATTCCTTATTTGCACGCCTGATTTGCTCAGCGGGGGGCTGACAGATAATTCCGCGACGAGACCCGGCAACACCGATCCCACCGCCTGTTCTCTCGCTCTGTTCTAATGCCCAGTCCATGGCTCGTCGAGTGATCGGCGGCGAATGTCGTGATCCAGACCCGTTTCCACTTGCACCTGTTTCTGCTCGCACCCGTTTCCGCTCGCACCCGTTTCCGCTCGCTATCGCGGCGATTCCAACAGCAGAAAGAGGATATTATCAGTAAAACCCGGGTCTCGAGTCAGCCCCAGATGATCCGCGAACAGAAAGTGGACATTCGACCACGCAATCGGCGAGACGAGTCGAGGAGTCCATTTGACTCCGACAGAATAACGCTCGTCCATCAGGGCACTCGGCCGACTAACTCGTCCATCCCCCGGCTGCCATGCGGTCACCGATAGTCCCCCCCGATAATCGACGCGAAACTGAGTCGAAGTGGGATGCGCATCGCCAGCAATCAAATGGATTGACGTTCCCGCCGGTGGCTTGGCGGGGACATCGAGAGCCTGATGAAAAGCCTGTGCCCGATTCAAGCACTTAGTCAGATGATCGTAGGCGACCTGTTGCCGAACGTTCGGATCACTGATTCCGGGCAACAGGTCTCGCAAGACGATCTGCTGCCGTGGGTCCATCAGCCCCCAGCGAAATTGTTGCCAGATCCGTGGGTCCATGATGTCGACATGGCGACGGTCTCCTTCGGCCACAATCGGCCGTTGTCGCGTTCGGGGGAGCAATTGATACAGCGCAGGCATCGTCCCCAGAATCGCGGATTCATACCGGGGTAAAAATCGGGATAAGGTTTCGCCCTGTACCAGGTGGGCCAGGGCATCCAGCGAGCCGGCATTGGGTGTGGCAATCATCACGAGTCGCGAGACATGCTTCGCCCCTGCCCAAGTGACGGTGGGAGCGGTGCCATCTTCGGGCAAATCCGCATCGCCATATTCCAGATAGTACCGGGCGATCAGCCCCCCCATCGAATGGGCGACAATATCAAACCGGACGGGTTCGAAATCTTTTCCGTGACGTTCATGCCGTTCGGCTTCGACATACGCCTTTTTTTCGAGAATGAACTGATGCAGCAAATGTGCATTTTCCACATTGTCGCGGCGCCAGTCGTAGGCAAACTGAAAGGAACTGTAACTTTGGTCGGCATAGTGAATTTCCCCCTGTGGGGTTTGATCGTCGCGATACCCACCCACCCCCAGCGTCGTCAGCAGATCGCGGTAAGCATTGATCTGGAAGGGGATCCCAAACAACTGCACATCCAGCGTGTCCAGTGTTCCGGCGGGCTTGACTCGATTCGTCAATGATGCCAGCGATGCACCGGATTTCATCCGCAAAGCAAGCAACTGGGCTCCGCGAGCCGAGGCCGGATTAAGGCTGTCTCCGCCAAATTCACCCCAAACGACTTGCCCCGTCTGCTCGTCAATCAGTCGCGACCCCAGCACACCAGGAATCACGATGATCGGATTGCGGTCCCGGTCATCGGACTGTGCCGTTCGCCCATAAATATGCCCCAGATCCGGCACCGACGCAGTGCTGCGGGGACCTGTTGGAACACTCGCTTTCGATTCCGTACTGACAAACGACATGTTCGACGAATTTTCGACGGATCCCGCCGGAACCACCACCGGAACCTGGCCTGGGGCGAGGGTTGAATCTGCGGTTTTGAGTGACCTGTCGGCAGCGATTGATCCCATGGGGGCCATTGAGGCAGATCGATCGGCAGGCAAGACGCTGTTTCCTGCCAGCGACGAAAACGTCGAGTTCGACATGCAGCCATTTAAGGTGGCCATGCCGATCCAGAGGATGCCAATCGATCGAATCAGATTCGCCATCCGTGGCATGATTCTCGCCTCTTATCACTCGCTCAAACGGGAAGAACAACAGCGGATTGCTGGCCAAGTTTTCTCTTCGCGAGCCCAAGCGGATCACCAGACCCACAAACCGGCATTATTTGCCGGGGGAGAGTAATCAAAACGATCAAATCTGCACAGATCAACGCGAAAAGATCATCGCGCGGGTGGCAAACCAGAGTTTTTTCCACTTGGGGATCGACACGCGTCGCGAAAAAACGTCAAATCGCCGATGTTCGATCTCGTGCAATACCCCTTGATAGATGTCGATCATGGCCCGTAAAATTGGCTTGCCGTCTGGTTCGAGATACGGCAGCAGTTGCTCGGCCCGCGCGTAATACGACTTAGCACGCTCAACCTGAAACCGCATTAACTCCTGAAATGGCTCGTTGTTTCGCCGTTGCCGTAGATCCTCTTGTGAATAGCCAAATCGAACCAGATCTTCGTGGGGGAGATAGAAACGGCCCTGATCCGCATCTTCCGCTAAGTCTCTGAGGATATTCGTCAATTGCAGGGCCAGGCCACAATCGATGGCCAGCGGGATCGCGCGGGGATCCAGACGGAAACCCCAGATATGAATACAGCAGAGTCCTACCGCCCCGGCAACGTGATAACAATAGTTTTCGAGATCCGCGAATTTGGCCATCGAGACGGGATCCAGGTCCTGCTCGACACCATCAATCACGGCAAACAGGTATTGCGGCGGAATCTGGTATTGGTGGACCACGTCAGCAATTGCCATGTGTGCCGGGTGATCGGAAAACGTGCCAATCTCGCCCGTCCGAGGGGTTTGTTTCGGAGAGAACGCCCCCTCAGGCCTGTGGATCCGCAGTGTTGGCGGGGGGTGATGCCCGTCAACTTCGGGGCGAGTCGATGCCGCCGCGTCGCTTTCGTGCTGTAACAGGTAGCGGATCGATTCGCGCCAGGCGGTGAGCTGTACACGCCGAAGTTCGAGCTCGACAGACTCGTCGTCGCCAAGATCGTCGGTAATCCGATTGAAGGCGTACAGCGCCTCCATCGCCCGTCGTTTCGCTGTCGGCAGGGTCAGGAACGAGAAACGAAAATTGTGGGCCGTCCGCTGGGTCAACTCGCGGCAATACTCAAAAGATTGGTTCAAGGACTGCATCTGGGCTCATCATACCGGCACCCTCATCCGCAGCGTTAATTCTGCAATATGGACGAGAACACCGGAAAAACTTGAAGAGGAATCATGGAGGACAAGGAATCATCGAGAATCGATGATGTTGACCGAATCAGTCCCGTTTGAAAAGGATTCCGCCCCTGTCGGAAGGGGACCAGGTCAAATTCAGGCCTGATCGATCTGATTCGCCAGGCGATCAACATGGCGATCAAGCCGCCTCGGTTGTAATTTCCAATCTCCCGGTTCCGGCGGAGGCATCTTAGGCGAATTCTTGCCCAACAAATCATCCCAGTTCATGCCCGCACGACAGGCATGTCAAGCCAGATTTCATGCAAACGCATTCAATTGCTGGGTTTACTCAGCACGCCAGAAGCGTCGAAAGCCGATCGGACGGTAGCGTCCATGACCTGTTTAAGTGGTGGAGCGAGGGGTTGCAGCAGATAACGATTTAGAGCAGAGAGAGGACACGACGAAAGAGCAAATAAAACAGCGAACGAGAAGCCACTTCACCCGAGCCTCTCACCGGAGCCTCTCACCGGAGCCTCTCACCGGAGCCTCTCACCGGAGCCTCTCACCGGAGCCTCTCACCGGAGTATCTCACCGGAGTATCGTAGCGAGGATTGTGACAAAACAGTCGCTTGATCTCCGGCTCGAAATACGAGTGTCGGTTCCAGATGCTGATTCCCGATTTCTACGAAACCCTCTGAGTCGACCAGTGGAAACTGGCCCTGCTGCAAGTCGAGTACCGTGATGTCGGCGATCGCACCCGGCTTCAGCGTACCGAGTTCGCCGGCACGCCCGAGAAACCGCGCCGGAATCTCTGTCGTTCGACGAACCACCTCGGGAAGGGACATCCCCAGGTGCAGAAACTTGTCCATTGTTGTCACCAGATCGAAAACCGGGCCTTTCAGATTGTAGTAATGAAGATCGCTACTGATGAAATCCGGTAAAACTCCCTGTTGCATCAGGCTTTTTGCCACACGAAAGTCAAAACTGGAGAAGCCATGCCCGACATCCAGCAAAATTCCCGTCTCCAGCTTGCGACGAATTTCCGGTAAAATCTGGTAGTCACCATCGACCAATCCGCATGCTTTGCCGTGATAACAATGTGTCAGCACATCCCCCGGTTTCAACCGATCCAGAACATGGTTGATGCTGAGTGTGGAATTGGGGCTATGCACCACCAGCGGCAGACCAACCAGATCGGCAGCCTGTCGCGCCAGATCGAGCCCTCGGGCTTCATTTCGGCCCCCTTCTGCCAAATTCGCTGTGCAGCGAATTTTAATCCCCACGATCACATCCCGATGAGCCTCGACGACGCGTCTGACGGTATCAAGATCGCAATAACGCAGGTCGTGCAGTTCTCCGAGCAGCGGCGGATCGCCCACACTGCCGATTAATCCCTGTCCGGCAATATGCAACAGTGCCAGCACGCGAGTTTGTGCCTGGTCGATCACAAACTGCCGGAATCCAGCAAAGATCAGGCCCCCTGCCGTCCCAAAGTCGAGAGCCGTGGTGACCCCCCGCGATAAGCAACTCGAATCGGATTCGATCCCAAAATGGCTGACACCGGGAAAGACATGCACATGAAAATCAATCAGCCCCGGTACGACATATTGACCAGCCACATCGACCAATCGAGCAGCGGAGGGGGCATCTTGACCAGGATCGAGAATCGCGGCGATTTTGCCCTGGTGTACAACCAGATCATGTCGACCGTTCAAACCCTGCGCGGGATCGATGACATGCCCTCCACGAATCAACAGATCTTGCATGGTCCGCTTCCTACGATCTTGAACGGGATCCCCGCCGGATCAGATCCGCACAAAAATTTTCTGCCTGTAAAGCCAATACACAAACAGCCAAAAGCAGACCAGAATCAGATTTGCCTCGACCATGGGAGCGTAGCCGTCGCCGCAGATTTTGAACAGGTCTTCGTTGATGTGACGCTTGAGCACATCCGCCGTCCAGCCACGCAAAAGTTGCCCTGACAAGTAAAGAACCATCGAATTCATCCCGGCGACCACCAAGGGAAATGACCAGGACTTCCATCCCAGTCCATCAATGATCCCGTAAAATCCCGCCAGCATCAACACGGTCCAACCCGTACTGAACAGTGTCCAGCTCGGAGTCCAAATCCGTTTCACTATCGGACAGCACCCCACCGCCTGCCAAACCCAGCCAAGTCCCAGCAGCAGCAGCCCTGACAGCAGCAGAATTGAGAATGTGCGGGCCCGACTGCAGCCTTCCCGACGAATGAATTCACCCGCAATCAATCCAAACAGCATCGTGACGAATGCGGGGATGCAATTCAGAGTTTGATAACCACCGCTATTCATGACGTAAACTTCGGGGCGGGTCACCAGGCGATACAGCCCCTTTTGCCACAGAGTAACCCAATGCGGGGCGTCGACCGGTGATGGCTGGGGTGAATCACCGGCCACCTCGGTGTCGGGATCTGTGGGCATAATCGCGGTGTTCGCCGGCGGAATTGTGATTCCGGCCGGTGCGGTAGGGGTCGTCGCGGCAGGAAACTGATTCAGCAACCAGGAATCAAAACGGGCTGCCGGGTTGGCATTCTTCTGCCAGTGAGCCTCAAACCTCTGCAGTAAAGGCCAGTTTTCCGAGAGACCAATTTCCTGCGGATTTTCGACAACCACCACGGGGCTCAAGGCAAACCAGGCCCAGTAACCCAAGAGCACCGAGACCACCACAAAAAGCTGCGTCCCCAAGCGTTGATTCCTGAGCAGGAAGAGAAACGGGTAGCCCAAGCCAATCTGTGTTAACACATTCATGAAGGTGAAATTGGTTGTCGGCTTGCCGGTCGACGAGAGAAAAACCCCTAACAGAATCAGCACCAGCGAACGAAGTAACACATGCCGCGTCAACTGACTTGTTGATTGACCCGTCGCTTCCCGTCGAGTTAACGAATAGGGGACTGCTACGCCGACCAGGAACATGAACGAAGGCTGAATTAAATCCCAGAATGCACAGCCGCCCCAAGGAACATGATCAAACTGATGACCGAGTCCCTGCATGATTGTGCAGTCGGGGAAATTGCGTGAGGTAGCAGCCAGACCAAAGCCGTTGGCTGCCAGGCAGATCATCACAAACCCGCGATAGGCATCCATCGAAACGAGTCGAGGGCTCGTTGTCGTCTGGGAAATTTCCGTCGTCACCACGGTCATGGCTGGCTCCGGGATGTTGCGATCCGGTCATGGTCGACCAACCAGAGGTTACGGTAATGAACGGGATTCCCATGATTCTGCAGCAGGATCGGTAGCCGATTGGGCCCTTCG
>JBIKZJ010000103.1:0-15896 GCA_044354755.1 Schlesneria sp.
GTTATCCAACTCCAACCGATCATGAATCAAGACTCCGTTGTGCCGCACGGTGATCACCGCTTTTGCCAACCGCTGACCATCTGCAGAAAATTGAGGAGCTTTGAAACAAATGTCATAGGTCTGCCATCGCAGCGGTGGAAAGCTCATGTTGAGGTTCGGAGCTTTGAATTTGTACAGCGAACCACAGTCGTTGAACTGCGGCTGCAGGCCAAATGAATCGAGCACCTGAACTTCGTAACGCTTCTGCAGATAGAACCCGCTATTACCCCGCCCCTGACCACGGGCCTTCGGCATATAAGGGGTCCGGAATTCGCCATGCAGCGTGAAATTCTGATAGGTTTCTTTGGTCTCACAGCCAATTTCCAGTAATCCGTCCGCAGTCACTTTCGCATTGGTCAATCGATCCGTATTCCGACCATCAAACAAGACGATCGCATTGGCAGGTGGTTGTAGCCCTAACGTTGGACTCAATCGTTTGATCGGCTGGAGAAACCCCAGTCGGTTTCCGCTCGAGGTCTTCACCACGCCAGCATAACCCGCCTGCAGGAGCACGACCAAATCTTCGCCCCCCAGAACCACCTGGTCTCCCCCCCAGCTTCCCGTCAGTTTCAGTCGGGGGGAACCATCGAATCCGTTTCCGGGGAGTCCCCCGCAGTAAATCAACGCCTCGAACTCTCCTGCTCCCAAAGCCACGACTTGCAACCCGATGGACCGACAACATCCCGCCAGCAGTACGGAACCGGCGTATTCACCCTGGATGTGGTAATCGAGATCGACTTGAGCCAGGTCGGTGACACCCTTATTGAGATCCTGAGCATTCAGCAGGGGGCCTGCCGAGCTCGCGGCCAACACCAAAAACCAAAGTCCGATCGTGAGACGTCGCATCGTTATCCTGCTTCTGTTCCTGGGGATTTCGGGTTGTGATTAATTGTGATTAAACGGTGGGAACTTCAAGCTGATTTCGCTGAAAGGCTGCGACCAGCGCGGCATCTGCCACACTTTCACACCCTTCCATTCGTGCCACCAGTCGTTCATGCTGATCAACGAAGTCAACATCGCACCGAATCAGCTGGTGTGATCCCTCACGCAGGGAAATGACAATTCTGACCCCTGCTTGTGGAAAAACGGGTCGATACTGTCGATATTTCGAAATCGCACACGGGAGACACGGCTGGCCGCGCATTTCCTGCGACCAGAGAATGATCGCTTGCAGAGCGACATCGATCGCCAGGGGATCCGCCAGCCAAGTTCCGCGAGTCGGTTCCGACATCCAGTTTCCTGGTGCGGTGGCAGACCCGGCAGTGACGACGATTCCGGCTGCCGAGCAGCTGTCAATCGAGAGCAATCCCTGGAACATCGGGCCATGAAACAACCGCTGATCGTACGCCGCAGCCAGGTTCAACGAATATTGCTCACCTTTTGCCGCCAGTATCGGTGACGGAACCACAGGATAGCCTGCAGAGAGGACGACTTGTCCCCCCGCGTGCAGGACCTCGCGACCGTGAGCCTGAACCACAAGTTGAACCCGGGCGGTAAAACGAGCCTCCGTACGAATGGTTTTTCCGAGCAGCACCTTCAGGCGAACTCGATCATCGGCCCCCAATCGAATCCCCTGATAGACTCGAAACTCGTCAAAACCCTGCAATTCAAGGCCCGGATTGAGATGGATGGCGGCATGTGCCATCCATTCAAGAATCATGGCCACAGGCAAGACTGCTTTGCCGCCGATCACATGTGATTCCAGAAATGGATACTTCGCCACGTCGAGATCGAGTTCCAATGCCACTTTCAGGTCGTCTCCCCTGTCACTGGTGACAGGGCTCGCCGGTCTGAAAGCCGAACCGGATGTTGCCGATATGGTAACTTCCGCACCCACGGAGCGCTGTGGTGCCGGCAAGGAGGGATTCACGGCAGGGCTTGCCGTACGCGGACGGATCGGGGCACCGCTGGTGACAGTCCGCGTCGAGGAATCGCGATGCGGGGCGAGCACCAGAATTTCCACAGACTGGCTGTCGGTTTGCTCAAACTCGCTCACTAGCAAATCGGCTCCCCCTTCGAGTGGAATCAAGCCGACCCCTTCGGCTGCGAACAGTTTTTTGAGTCCCCCCTGCACCATTCCACCATCCCACGGCCCCCAGTTGAAAGAAGCAACACGGCATTGCGGGTAGTGCAGAGAAAACTGCCGGGCCAGTTTGTTCATGACTTCGTTTGCGATCGCATAATCCAGCTGACCAATGCGGCCGAAACGGGCGGTATACGATGAGAACAGACCAAGCAGACGCAGTTCCTGCGGGTCGACATGATTCAAGATCGAAGCCAAGCCGTGGATTTTGGTTTGATAGACACGGTCGAATTGTTCTTTGGTTTTGTCTTCAATCTTCTGATCGGCCAACACACCCGCACCATGGATAATGCCACGGACTGGTCCCCACTGATGCTGAAGTTGCATCAGCAGTGGCCCCACAACGGCGGGGTCGCGTACGTCAACCGCATGATAAGTGACCGAAATTCCGAGCGATCGAAGTCGATAAAGCTGTCTGGCAATTTCGCGTCCAGAGAGGATCCGTTGAGTCTCGGCGGCGATCGCTTTGGGGGTCGTTCCCGCAGTGCCCCGTGAAATCAGCCCTTGTCGGAGATCCCCTTCGTTCGTGAGTCTGGCGAGCCATTCTGGCTCCGAAACCGGCTCGGGGCTTCGTCCGAGAATCGCCAGTCGCGGTTGCCAGGCTTGGGCAATCGCAAAGGCCGCCTCGGCGGTGACACCACGCGCTCCACCACTGATCACGATCAAGTCTCCTGGCGAGATCGGTCGATCCTGCAGGGGACGGTTCGGCGGCATTTCCCGCGTTTCCAGTGCATAACAACCTTGGGGAGTCACCCCCACTTCAACCGGCCCCTCGTCGAGTAATTCGGCAACCAAACGGGTTGCTAAAGCTTGGTTGGAAGGCCAGTCGGGACTGATGTCGATCGCCCTCGAATGCACCTCGGGCCACTCCAAGGCCGCACATTTGGCCAACCCGGCAAGGCCCCCCGAGATCGGATCGTGCAGCACATGGTTCGATTCAAAGCCGAACCGTCCATCCAATCGCGCGAGGGTCGCAAAGAGCGTTGGGCTGGCGGGTGTCGCGCGACGGAGTGCCGGCCCTACCCCCTGCAGCCAACGGACCGCATCCCAAAGCTGGGATTCGCTGATTCCCAGTGGGGGAGTCACCACAATCAAACCAACCAGATGGGGTGGTAACTGCGCGGGAACAGATCCCTCCAGCGGCACGATGCGGGGTTCCAGTCCACGCTGCTGCAGTTCGTGTGCGATCCACAGCGAGAGGTCCGAATGGTCCTCGGTAATCCAAATTTCACCACTCATGACAAAGGGAATCGATTGACGGGCTGCCCCGACCACCAGCGGTACAGGGTAAACAAGACTTCGTTGAACGGCGGATTGACCGGGTGTCGAATGAGCGATGCTGCCGCCAGTGACAGGAAGCGCCGTCGGTTGCGACCGGATTTCCGTTTGAGTCTCACTGTGAGCCATTGCGCGTGTGCTCGGAGTGGCCGTCGCAGGAATTGAATGACCCGCTTGAGGTTTCGTTCCCCGGAACGAACCTGGTATTCGCGCATCGGCAAGCGCCACCACGTCACGCAGGGTATGCAGCGCACCGAGTTCCTCGGGCTGGAAGGGGGGCAGATTCGGGACCCGTTCCTGTAGCGCAGAGAGGATTTCGACGCGTTTGATCGAATCGATTCCGAGATCATGGTCGAGGCTCATCTCAAGATTCAACATCTCGGTCGGATACCCCGTTTTCTCGGAAACAACCGCCAGAACGATGGGTTCGAGCTGGCTTTCCCCGGCGTCTGCTGAAGGCAATCCCGTTGCGAATTGTTGGGTGGCGACAGCGGTTGTTGCAGACGAGGTTGGTGCGGTACGACTGGGGACAGACGCCTCCGCGACAGGAGGCTTGGCTAGCGATATCACAGCGGCTCTGACCGAGCGTGCATCGGCCAAAGTGACCACGTCACGCAATGTATGCAGTGCACCGAGTTCCTCGGGCTGGAAAGCTGGCAGATTGGGGACCCGTTCCTGCAATGCGGACAGGATTTCAACACGCTTGATCGAATCGATTCCGAGATCATGATCGAGGCTCATGTCGAGATTCAGCATCTCGGTCGGATATCCTGTTTTCTCAGAAACAACGGCGAGAACGATGGGTGCGAGTTGGCTTTCCCCGGCGTCTACAGATGACAAACCCGTGCCAACGGATTGGTTGGCGACCGCACTTGGTGCGGACGAGGTTGGAGCGGCATGATTGGGAACAGGTGCTTGAGCGACAGCCGATTGGGCTGGCTGTGACGGCGATGCAGAAGCGGTTTTGACCGAGCGGGCATCGGCGAGCGTCACCACATCCCGCAGGGTATGCAGTGCACCGAGTTCATCCGGTTGGAAGGCAGGCAGGTTGGGGACACGTTCCTGCAGTGCAGAGAGGATTTCGACACGCTTGATCGAATCGATTCCGAGATCATGATCGAGACTCATGTCGAGATTCAGCATCTCGGTCGGATACCCCGTTTTCTCCGACACGACCGCCAGAACGATGGGTGCGAGCTGGCTCTCTCCGGCGTCTGCTGATGGAAATCGAGTTGCGACGGGTTGGCTGACAACAGCAACGGGCGCGACATGATTGGGGTTAGCCACTTGGGATGCCGCAAGTTTAGCTGGCTGTGACGGCGATAAGGATGCGGTTTTGACCGCCCGCGCATCGGCAAGCGTCACCACGTCCCGCAGGGTATGCAGCGCACCGAGTTCATCTGGCTGGAAGGCGGGCAGATTGGGGACCCGTTCCTGCAATGCGGACAAGATTTCTACACGTTTGATCGAATCGATTCCAAGATCATGATCGAGGCTCATGTCGAGATTCAGCATCTCGGTCGGATACCCCGTTTTCTCAGAAACAACGGACAGCACCGTGGCCCCTAACGAATGCCGAGTCTCTGCCGCTGCGATGCTCGAAGATGGCAAGCGGTTGTGCTGTACTGCAGGCTCGTCTGTCAGTGATCGCTGGGTGAAACCCGTCTGTTGAACTTTTGCAACGCGGGGGTTGGGCTCAATACTCGTCCCGGGTTGCGGCACAATTGCGGGTTGCTGCAAACCTGCGGGGGACAGAATCGAAGGGAGGGCCAGCGCCGGCTGAGGTTTTTTTTGCGGAACGACTGGCTCCGCAACTACGGATGTCGGTGTGGCAGTCTTCAGCGCTTGATCCGCTACCGTCCGTGATCGATTCCCAGCAGGGTTCACCAGGGATTGGAACGAGACCGAGGCCCGAACCGGTAATGATTCCGGTGGTGAAGACGGCGCGGGTTGAGGCAACTTTGTTGCTTCCATTGGGGTCAAACCCGCCAAGCTCACTTCCCCGATAGGAACAACCGCTGGGGGGACTGCGATTTTCGCATCGACCTCGAAATCGTCACTCAATCGCTGGCAGGCTAAACGCTCAAACGTCTTGAATGCCGCAGCTTGTCCTTCCAGGAATTGCTGATGCAATCGCGTCGTCTCTTCCTGCATCCGCTGCAGAGACATCAACGTCTGTCGAATTGCGTTGCGAGTCTCGGTATCCGTTGTTCGTGCCATAGCAATCTGCTGAAGGGATTCGGAAGCGACTTGTGGAATGGGGATTGTCGGACCGGTGGCTGGGAGGACCGCCTCGCGAGGTGGCGATATCTTGACTGGGGACACCAAAGCTGACGATACCACCTGTCGATGCTGTGTCACAACTGGCGCTGGGGGAACGACACTGGACGCGACGCCAACTCGGGCCTGCTCAGGAGCAAGCTTCATAGCGGGGGCTGTCACGGGTTCACTGGCCATAATCTTGCCGGCCACAAACTTGCTAGCCACAGCGGCTTGCGTTACGGCTCCCAGCGGTGATCCGGCCCGTGGTGAAATGGATGGTACTGTGACGGACGGTACTGTGACGGACGGTGGCGAAACGGCCAGTCCCGCACCGATGGTCGGCGGCGAGATTGCGGGACGTGGTGGAATCGGCGGACGGGCTTTGACATAATTCGCCCCGCAAATCGGAATTCGCAAACGACGCGAGTCGACGGGCTCGCTCGCTCGGCCTCGCTGGGGGTCCCATTGCTCCCAACGGACCGCATGTCCCAAGGCCGAAAGTTGTGCCAGCGCGATCGCCAGATCGAACATCCCCCCTCGTTTGCCACTCGAAGAATCGACGGCAATCGCACGATAGTCGCGACCGTTCAGAATCGAGTTCACCAGGCTGGTCAATACGCTGGCAGGGCCAACTTCCAGAAACGTGCGGACCCCGTCGGCGTGCATCTGTTCAATTTCACTGACAAAATTCACCGGGCGGGCCAGTTGGGTCGCCAATAAATCGCGAGCCGCTGCGGGGTCGGCAGGATATTCGGTGGCGGTGCTATTGGCATAGACCGGCATCTGCGACGGAGCGAATTCGACTTCATCAAGAACGGGGCGAAAGGCACGACTGGCAGGAGCCACCATCGGACTATGGAATGCCGCCGCAACCGCCAACTTTTTCCCGCGAATATTGCGACTGGCGAAGAGCTCACTCGCCCGATCAATTTCCGGAATTCGGCCCGAAAGTACAACCTGCGTCGGGCTATTGTGATTGGCCACAACCAGATCAACGGATAACTCTTTCAACGCCGCTTCGATTTGTGTCAGCGGAGCTCCTAATGCCAGCATCCCCCCTTCGACTTGCTGGGCGGCCGCCATCAGCTGGCCACGCAACATCGAAAGCCGATAAAGAACCCGTGGAGCAAATCGTCGCGAGGCACAGAGTGCAGTCAACTCACCGTAACTATGCCCGGCAGCCGCTTCGGGTTCGATCCCAAACTCACCCAAAAGAGCCAGCGTTGCCAGGCTGGTCGCCCCAATGGCCGGTTGGGCAATTTGTGTGGCGCGCAGATTGTTTTCCTGCTGGATGCGACGTTCCTCCGTAAACGACGGCTGCGGATAAATATAGTCGCTCAGTCGATCCGTGGCCGTTTGATCAACACTCTCGGCGAAGACCTCGTTCGCTTCCACCAGCACATCGAGCATGACCGGGAATCGGCAGGTCAACTCGCGGAACATTCCGACATACTGTGAGCCCTGTCCTGGAAACAAAACGGCAAGCTTCCCTGCGGGACGCCCCTCACCATAAAAGGAACCATCCGGCGTCGACCAATTCATCTTGTTGGGGTACTGCTGCAGCATGGTGACACTACTTGTCACCAGATTGAGCAGATCGGTCTTGCCCCGTTCGATGACGAGCAACAACCGGTGTGCATGATGAGCTCGAAAGTCCGATCGACATTTGGTGGCGAATAAACAGAGTTCATTCCAGCCGGCAGTTGCCAGCGGGCGGACCTTCTCCGTCAATGGCTCGATCAGTCCGGTTGCGGTCGTGGCCGAGAGCGTTATGACCTGTACCTCTCCATCCCAATCCGGTTCCTCAAAGTGCTGTGGTGATTCTTCGAGCACGCAATGAAAATTGCTCCCACCAAATCCAAAGGCACTCACCGCCGCACGTCGAGGATGCTGCGGTGACCGAACCCAGGGACGAGGTTCCGTATTCACATAGAAGGGGGAATCCTCGGCCAGCATCGCAGCGGGGGGACGTTGGACTTTGATCGTGGGTGGCAAAACCCGATGCTGTAGTGCCAAAATGGCCTTGATCACCCCGGCAGACCCTGCAGCCGCTTTGGTATGTCCAATTTGTGACTTGATGGAACCGACCGCACACCAGGGACCCCGCCGTCCCGTCGCCTGATAAACCTGCATCAATCCCGAAACTTCCGTGGCGTCCCCGACTTTTGTTCCGGTCCCGTGTGCTTCGACCAATTCGATGGTGTCAGGCGAGACTCCGGCAACGCGATACGCATCCTGCAGACAGCGAATTTGACCTTCGGCTTTGGGTGCATAAACGGCATTACCCGCCCCATCACTCGATGTTCCAATCCCTTTCAGAATGGCGTAAATCCGATCACCATCCCGTTCGGCATCGGCCTGGCGCTTCAGTACCAGCATCCCGACCCCCTCACCCAGAATCGTTCCATCCGCCTCATCCGAAAAAGGCTTGGCATCACCCGTCGGGGACAGTGCGGGTGTTTTGCTGAAACACATAAACATGAAGATGTCGTTGAAGGTATCAATTCCTCCCGTGACCACCATGTCGCTGCGTCCCGTCCACAATTCCAGCGCCGCCAGATGGATCGCAGAGAGTGAACTGGCGCACGCAGCATCCACGACGCAGTTTGTTCCGTGCAGATCGAGTCGATTGGCGATCCTTCCAGCGACCACATTCCCCAGCAGCCCTGGGAACGAGTTTTCTTGCCAGGGGACATAGCTTTCCGAGATCCGATTCACGACATCTGCGGCGACATCGTCAGCGACCCCCGCATCCTTGAGCGCTTGCCGCCAGCGCGGGTGGCCCAGTCGCGCCCCGAGGGGAATCACCATTTCCAGCGTGCCGGTCACACCAAGGATACATCCGACGCGAGATCGGTCAAACTCGCGTCCCGCTCCGTAACCAGCATGCTCTAATGCCCGCTTCGCACCCACCATACCGAGTAACTGAGACGTATCGATCGCTTCCAGGTTATTCGGCGAGATACCAAATTCGAGCGGATCGAACGGAAGCGGTGACAAAAAACCGCCACGACGAGCGTACGTCATATCCGGAGATTTCGGATTCGAATCGAAATAGTCGTCGGGGTTCCAATGCGTTGTCGGGATTTCCGTGATGGCATCAATCCCCCGGCGAATATTCGACCAGAATTCCTCGGCGTTGGACGCCTTGGGAAACAGGGCACTGATCCCAACCACAGCCAGTGGTGGCTGAGTGGGACGAGTTTCAGCAGTGGATGAAGATGGATAAGTCATATGTTTCAGGATAACTTAGAGGGCGTGGGAGACTCGTTTATACATCGGTGATTGAGTCGTCGATCAGACGTTTGGGGATTTCAACTTCGTGTCTGGAGGTGAGAAAATTCATTTTGTATGGGATTACCGCTCAAACCAGGGGCGGATCACATCCGGTTCCTGAGGTGCGAGTCGGGTCAGTTCCGCGGTGATCGGAAATCCTTGAGTCCGCAGGACATTCAACCGCTGCATCACGGCAGCACCATACAACAGGTTGTGCGCGACGGTCGCCACGCGCCGGTTTTCGGCCTGCGCCAGGAACGTTCCGCGAGTCCATTCATTAAACGCCCCCATCGCCGGGCCACACCAGATTTGATAGTCGAGTCGCCGGGACGGTTCTCCCGAATTCGCCCAGCGTGATGACTGGCCAAGATACCAGCGAAAGAGCAACGCCATCTGGTGTTTGGGATCGCGCGTCCCCTTTTCAATCTGTTGAGGATCTCGTGTGGAAAAATATTCAACCGTCTGTCGCCAGACATCCTCGAGCGAAGTTCGAAACAGATTCTTTTCCAACCATTCCCGTTCCGCTGCAGGAATCGCCGCGATTCCGGTGTAGTTCCGATAGGTTTCGTAAAGTTTGGCGGCGCGCATGGGAAACATCGTTCCTCGCTTGAGCACCTGCACCTTGACCCCCATCTCGAACATATCTGCACAAGGACACATCGTCACATCTGCCTGTTCAGCTTCCGCCAGCATCTGCCGCACCGCATCGCAGGTCCCCGACTCGACACAAGCCTGCTGAACCGAACCGACCAGAATGTACGCAGCGCCCATCGCCAAGGCGGCCGCCGCCGAGGCGGGAGTCGAAATTCCGCCCGCGGCACCTACGCGAAGCGACTGGACAAACGCATACTGGGCTGTAGCACGATCACGAAGTGCGAGGATGGTTGGTAGCAGCGTCAATGCCGGACGATTATCGGTATGGCCCCCAGAATCGGCTTCGGCAGTGATATCCTGAGCCACCGGAATCGATTCCGCCAGCTGGGCCTGCTCGACCGTGATGGCCCCCTGCTCGACCAGTTGAGACAGAATTTTCGCGGGCGGAGGTGCAAAAAACTTGGAGCCGACTTCGATGCGCGAGACTTTGGCAATAAGACGATTCGGAGTACAGATCTCGCCGTGAACGCCGCGATGGATTCCATACAAACGATAGCGTACGACATGGGGCGTCAGATCCAGAAACGCCGACGCTTCCACCACCCGAACCTCTCGTCGCAAGTAAAGGTCGACGAGGGCTCGTTCCAGCGACTGATCGTTGGGGCTATGGATCAGATTGAAGCCAAACGGCTGAGAACCCGCTTGCGAATCACTTCGCAGCGCTGCATCAACCGAATTTGACGTGGTCCGGACGTGTGCCGTCAGCGGCATCAGTCGATCGATCGCCGCCTCGACTCGAGCGAGACTGAGGCCTGCCGCACCGAAAATGCCGAGCATTCCTTGATGAGCCATCTCTTCGGCAATTCGCTCGGACCCGATTCCCGCTGCCATCGCACCCGAGACGTAGTTGAATCTCAAACCAAAGTCTTGGCGAAAGGATGCATCCCCCAGTTGGTCCAGACGAACAGGCGGAACCATCCCCACTACGGAAAACGCCTGGGAATCGGGCCTTTCGGTTCCCAGCAAACCAAGGCCGCCCCGTGCCAGCCCCAGCCCTCGTGATGTCGCAACGATCAATAACGGTGCCTTAACATCGCCGATCGCCTCGGCGATGTCAGCGGATTCCATGGCGAGTGAGCCGCTGTTTGCGGACCACCAACCGAGCGGTGTCTGGTGTGGAGAGGTCATGGTTACATCAAAAAGCAGTGGAAGCGCGAGCCTTGAGCCTTAAACCAATAGTATAGAACTCACAGCGACGAGTTGCACGCTCTGAACCGCCAGAATCGATCACGGAGAGCTGACGACTCGCGGGGTTTGCTCCGATCATACCCGGCACGACGGCTTCAACGGTGATCGAATTTTGATTTAAGCCTGAAAATCCCCGCACAACCGGCGTGAATCACATAAACCATTCAAACCGGTTGATCGAACCGACCAGCCCGACCGCTGCGCCGTCTCTTTCCCTCGTCGAATCGGAAATGGCCGGTTCACATTTGTTTAAGGATTGGCAATTGGTGCGAGGGGCGGAGCATCGAGGTGGCGAACGTAGCGATCTTTGAACCCAGCAAACGCTCCATCTGCAGACTGTTGAGCCGCCATGGTGGCGGCTCCGATCCGGACCGCCAGTTTGAGCAGCCCGTTGTCCGCAATCCCCAGCGATTTGACTTTATCGAGGGCCGATTTGAATTGCGGATCCTGCTCGATTCGGGCCTCCATTTCCGGACGGGCCTGCGTCCCGTCCCCCTGTTCTTTTGTCAGCCAGATGGTTTTCCATTTCTTGTCCGCGACGCGAGCGATGAACCGGGTTTCCACGGTGACTTGGGAACTCGCCAGATCCATTTCCAATCGTGTGACCCGGAAACCTCGAACCTTCGCCTGTTCGGCCTGTCGGATTGCCACGGTCAGCCACTTCTGACTTTCTTTCCCCTTTTTCACCGGTCGAACATCCCCAGTCGCATCTTTCAGCAACACGCTGAACTGTTGCTTGAATAACTTCGGAAGAATTTCCCCCAGATTCACCGACTGCCCTTCACTTGTGCGAGCCAGCGTATCCCCCATTCCTTGAAAATTGAGGGGTTTGACCAACGCGTATTCGATCAGTGCCAGCCGCGAATTCCATTCTTCGTCGTCCTGGGGTCGCGCCGCCAGCAGGTCCCCTAAATCGGGCGAAGGAGCCTCCAGCTTCACACCCCGCTCAGTTAATTCGAGCTGCAATGATTCGACCCCGCGTGTTTCGATATTGGCAAGTTTTTCGTTCCACGCAAACGAAGCGATTCGCTGTCGTGCAGGGGCCGCGCGCTGAACTTTGGTGATCGAATCCACGCGAACATCCAGCCAGACAAACTCCAATGGCAGGGGATTTTTTCCCGCGATGCATGCATCAAGTCGTTCGAGTTCCTGCTTCAAAAAGAAATCGAGCTGCGGGGAATCGATCGGGGGATGCTGGGGTTTTGTCAGTCGGTCTCGGATTTGATTCCAGGCGGAGGTTTGACCCATCACGGTTTCTGCCACGGCGGTTTCCGCCAGTGACGGTTGGGAATTCTTGAGCCACGCAGTCGAAACCGCCATCAGCAAACCCC
Source organism: Schlesneria sp. (assembly GCA_044354755.1). GTDB lineage: Bacteria > Planctomycetota > Planctomycetia > Planctomycetales > Planctomycetaceae > Schlesneria. Next base: position 12,112 of record JBIKZJ010000103.1, read on the forward strand.
CGTTCGGTTGCTGTGCGGCAATCGCCCCGCGCAGGCTTTTTCCTGATTTCAAGGAAACCACATCTACGACCAACTCGGAACCCAAGCCCGCAGCAGGCTGCGCCTGAGCATGCCTCATGAGCAGTATGCCCATCATCAACATCGGGACAATCGGCATGCGACACCAGTTTGGAGCAGTCAACCAGAACATGTTTGTCCCTTGATTTTCGAGATCTTTCAGGCGCGATGGACGAAAGCGACATAATAAAATACCAATCCCGTGACCGAAGTCAGCACCAGATCCAGTGTTGACGCCCAGCCCAGCCAGGAATGCAGACGACTATGAATGGACGGTTGTGGTGGGCGAGGGATCCAGCGTAAGGCCAAGGCAATGGTGACTCCCCACAAGAACGGAGTGGTGGCGGCGAACAGCAGGTGAATCTGTAAAACTCGTTGAATCAATCGCAATTCGTCAACGGACAGGGTTCCCCCCTTTTTGATCACGTTTCGCCACCCACCCTGAATCCAATGCAAGTCAAATTCAAAGGCAAATACGGCAATCATTAGCAGCACCGCAAGCGTCAGCTGCAGATTGCGGTGCCGCACGTAGTGTTGACGAAATTTGACAGAAAACAGACTGAACAGCAGGACCGGAACCACCAGGACCAATGCCACCACCACGGCGTCGAGCATGAAAGACGTGTGATAACCGAGAAATCCATCCTTCATGGAAACAGGCCTTTGTTAATGCGGAGCCGCTGACATACTTTCGGCCAGAATTTCCGCAATGTGCATGACCCGGAGCGGCGATTTCTGACGATGAATCAATCCAGACATATGCATCAGACAGGACATGTCCCCGGCCGTCAACACCTCGGCCCCCGCCTGTTCATAATCGTGAATCCGGTCCAATCCCAACATGCACGAAACCACCTCTTCCGCAATGGCAAACGTCCCACCAAATCCACAGCACTCGTCAGGACGTTTCAGCGTGACCGGTTCAACCCCCTCCAGCCCCGCCAAGAGTTGTTCCGCCTTGTTAAATTTTTCCACAATCATCTCACTCGAAGAACGCAGTCGCAATTCCCGCAGGCCATGGCAGCTGTTGTGTAAACCGACACGATGAGGGAAACGCCCCGTAATCGATTTCATCCTGAGCACATCGGTGAGAAACTCGCACAACTCATCAGTCTTCGTTCGGACGCGAGCGTACACCGGATCGTCATGCAGCAGCTCTTCGTAATGTTTGCGAATCATCGCGGTACAGCTTCCCGACGGGCAGACGATGTACTCGTCGTCTTGAAAAATCGAGACGAACTTTTTTGCCAGCGGGACCGCGTCATTGACGCACCCGGTATTGGCCATCGGCTGACCGCAACAGGTCTGGGCTGCAAGAAAATCGCCTTCACAGCCGAATCTTTCGAGAATCTGCAATGTGGTGAACGCAACTTTGGGGTAAAGCTGGTCGCCGTAGCAGAGAATCGATAAGCCGACTTCTGGCATGGTATTCTTCGTGAAAAGGCCTAAGGTGCATCCTCCCTTGTAACATCCAGCGGTTCCAGAAACCAGACTCCTTGGGGATAAGCATCGGGTTCCGGTTCAGGAAACTCTTCTCCAGTCAACTCGCGAGCTGCCCAACGCGTCGCCAATCCTAACGGAGTTGGCGACGGGCGAGGTGTCAGGAATTTCCGCAGCACCTCGGCTTGTTGCTTTGCATCCATCCGAGCAATCGCCACGACGCTAGCTTGTTTGATCAGTGGATGTTCAGGATAATTTGCTTGATCGTCGAGATATCGGCCGATTAACTGATTACTCAGGTTGTCATCCGGGACCCCTAAATGGAGCTGTCCCAGAGCCCAAATGGCCCCCCCGCGCGAACGAATCATGGTCAGATCTTTCGGAACATACCCCAAAATCAAAGGCTCGGCCTCTTTGATTTTCATGACTCCACAGGCCTCAAACAAATGTGCAACCTGCTCATCCACACCCCGAATCGGACGCAATTTCCGCTCGGCCGTCTGCCGGCGAATCTTATCGACAATCGCCACCGCCGTGCGAGGCTCGGCCAATTTTCTCAGTGCCCAAGCCGAAGCGATCATGACTTCATGACGATTGGATTCCAACAGTTCCACACATCGATCGGCAGCAGCACCATGCTGCAACTGTCCCAATAACAGCGCCCCCTGCGATTGGCCCTGCCATCGGTCACTGTTCAAAACCAGCATGGCCGAAGTGCGGATGGTCTCGTCAAATTCGGGTTTCTGCGAGAGTTCAAACAGGCCCGCTGCAACCCGCTGGCGAATGGCAGGATGAGGGTCCCCCAGCAGGATCGCCAACCGCTGAATTCGCTCCACAGACGGACGCAGAAAATAGGAATGGGCAGCCTGCTCGCGAAGATGCTGGTCCGCATGCCCCATGCCAGTGTCTGCCAGTGACGTGACCAATTCTGGATCAAGCTCATTCAATCGCTTCATGGCGTCGGCCGAAAACGAGGGGTCAAATTCCTGGGCCAATTGAACCAGGATCTGGCGAGCCTCGTCCGAGGAATGCCGTTGAAGCAGGCGAACCGCACACAGACGATTGACGACAGGCGATGGGGTGAGACTGGCAAACAATTGCAGTGCGTCCCCCTCCAGCCCCGCGTCCATAATCGTACCAGCAGCCTGCGCCGCTTCAATTCGCAAGGATGCGGACCGAAGGGAGTCCCTGAAAATCGAGGACAGAACAGGAATTGCGGCGGGATCACGAACTTGCCCCAAACCGTGGATCGCCAGGATTGTTTCTGTCAATTCGGTTTTGGGTGACTGTAGACGTGCCATCCAGACGGCACGTAACGAAGAGAAATCCCATTTTGCCAGAGCGGGTTCGACGAGCTGCCGCAAATCAGAGCCCTGTTTTTGCGAGATCTCGAACAATTTCGCCGCGGAATCTCGGGATTCCAGTACGATCAAGGCCCGCGCCGCTGCAAATCGGGCCGAGGGGTGCGAGTTGCTCGCGGTGAAGATCGTTTCGAGTTCCGGGATTAACGCGGTGAGGCCAGGAATTCCATGCAAATGAGCCCGCGCTACCGTTTCGGCCGTCATCCGCTGCAGATCGACCTCGGGCTTTTTCAACGCCTGTAACCAAAGCCCTTGAAAGTCGCGCGTAAACCGTTTCGCGAGAGCCGGTGCCCGAAATTCGGGATCGGTGTCCATCAAAAAATCAGCAGTCAATTCGCCACCCACCCCCGCAGCGAACGGGGTGAGCATGATCAGAGACCAGAGCAAAAAACAGCGTAACATGGAGGAAATTTTCTTATGGAGGAGACCGTCCGCAGCAAATATTATTGCGGCCGTGTAATGCGGTAGGTTTGACCAACCAGAACCAGCAGTGACGCGAGAGAACAAATTCCCAAGAACCACCAATTTCCTGGGATCAAGGTGTAGTTCTGAAAACCGGGCATCCGGATCACAGACAAGGCTGCCGCAATCGGATTGATTGTCAGTACGGTTTCCACAAGATCATGGCCAAATGGGGCGTCGCGCCCCATCCAGACCAGCAGTGGCAAAGTACAGATCGATAACATGACTCCATAAGCCGCAGAGGTGGCAGGAGCCGTTCGCGCAAACAGACTGCCGACTGCCGCACTGAAGAGCATGGCAAAAACCGCAGTCGCCGCCAGACAAATCACGACACGCCGTACCTGAAGTGCCATTCCCGGTTCGATGTAAACCATGACGATATAGCCGGGAAGTGTCGCACAGAGGATCAGCATCAATGGTAAAATCACGCTTAATAGCTTTCCCCAGATGATACTGACAATCGAG
>JBIKZJ010000330.1:0-7439 GCA_044354755.1 Schlesneria sp.
TCGGTGCTCAGCGTGAGTGGCGGGATCGAGACCATCCCCCAAACGATCACGATTGACGGTACCACCATATCGGAACTGACGGTTCCGCTTCAGTGCTGGATTGATCTGTCGTCGCGCGGCTGGTACTGCGGGGATTCGCATGTTCACCTGCATACAGGAGGGCCGCACCAGGTCGGCATGGCCGATGCGCTGCTGGCCGCCCGCGCAGAAGGGGTGCATTACGTCAATCTGTGCGTCTCGAACAATGTGGGTGACGATATCCGGGACGCCACGCTGATTTCCGGTAAACCGCACCCCGCTTCCACGGATCGGCATCTGCTCGTTTTTGGCGAAGAAATGCGCAGCACCATCTATGGGCACATGCAGTTTCTGGGGATCCAAAAACTGGTTGAGCCGCAGTATACCGGTTTCGACAAAACCCCCAATTTCCACGACTTTCCTGCAAATTACCTGATGGCCGCCGAAGCCGTGCGACAAGGGGGAATTGTGACCTACAGTCATCCCCTGTTTGCGGGACAGCCTTACCCCTTTGAAGACGAATTGACCAAACCGAGCGGTGCGGCGCGGGAACTGCCGATTGATGCGGTACTCGGAGTCGTGCAGGCAATCGATTTGATGTCGTATAATAGCGACGAAGAAAACTCGGCAGATCTCTGGTATCGGCTGCTCAACTGCGGATTAAAACTTTCGGCGTGTGTTGGTACCGATGCGCTACTCGATCGTTCGACAGAACCGCTCGGTGGGGATCGTGTCTACGTCAGAACCATTGGACCGCTCACCATGGAGAATTGGCTGAATGGTCTGAAACAGGGTCGCAGCTTTGTCACCAATGGTCCGATTCCCACACTGAAGGTGAACACCTCGGATGTGGGTGAAACGTGTCATTTGAACGAGCCGGGAACGGTGCAAGTCACCGCCACGGTGGAAAGCTATGTCCCGTTTGACCGGATCGAGATCCTTGTCAACGGAAAGGTTGTGTCCCAGGATCAACTGCCCGAATCGAATACGGCCGAAGTGCGAATTCACCAGCGGGAATTCAAGGTGGAAATCGATCGCAGCAGTTGGATCGCCTTACGTGTACGCGGTCCTGATCATCCACTCGTGTTTGATGGTCCGGCTTGGGCTCATACGAGTCCCGTTTATGTCGAAGTTGCCGGACAGAAGATTTCCAGCCCAGAAGATGCGGCCTACTTCGTCGACTGGATCGAGCAATTGTTGCGGGTGGTGGCCGCGAGAAATCGGTATGCAACGGTCGAGGACCGACAGGAAGTTGAAGCGTTGTTTCGAAAAGCTCAAAACGAGTATCGCAAACTGGCCAATCCCTGATGAGCCGAGAGGTCATCGCCGAGAGACAGTAAAGACGAAAATCACGAAATCTGAAGACCGGCTCAGCTCACGTGACTTGCTTGTCTTCAACGCAAATCCACCAGCACCGCAAAAACTCTCGCAAAATGCGAGGGCGTTTCAATTTCGTGGATCGTCCAACCCTCGTTTATGCAAAAATTGCGGACTGGTAATGATCGTTTCAATCAGATTGTCAAACCGGTATTCATCCGCTGCGAGCTTCGTTTGTAACTGGTCGAGTAATTGCTGGTCAGAGAGAAGTAAGCTGCGACCGAGTCCATAGGCCAGCATTTTTCGGCTGAGGTTCATCACGAATTCGTCTCGACGCGCGCTGGTCAGATAGGTCCGCAGGCCTTCGACCCCAATCCCTTCGGTGCCGTCAGGAAAGACGGCCTGGATCTCGACAGGACGCCCGCCAAGATCCTGATCTCGCCGTTCGCCGATGGGACCAAACTCTTCAAAGACGAGGCCGACCGCGTCAAACCGCTGGTGGCATCCGGCACAGGCCTGATGGTTACGATGTCGAGCCAGGAGTTGCGGGAGGGTCAAATTACCGAGCGAAGCTTCGTCTTTGGGAAGTTCTGCCACTTCTGGGGGAGGGGGTGGAATATGCTCACCCAGTAAACAGCGGACGACCCAGTAACCACGTTTGACCGGGCTGGTACGTAATCCAGGTGAGTTCCTGGTCAGGAAGACCGACATGGGGAGCAAGCCTCCCCGTCCAAATTCGCCAGCGTTCTGGATTTGAACCCAGCCATCGCGATTCGTTTTCAAATCGGCCGCAAGCCCCTCAAGCGGAATCCCGTAATGCCGGGCCAGAATCGGGTTCACAAACGTATCGCGGGCATTCAGAAAATCCAGCACCGACCGATTTTTGCGAGCGATCTCGACAAACAGTCGTAGTGGTTCTTCGTACATCGCCTGACGCAATTCGTTGGTAAAGGTGCTGAATCGCTCACGGTCAACGCTGTTGTGTTCTTCGAATCGACGAAACTCGAGCCACTGTCCCGCGAATTCCGTCGCGAACCCCAGTACGCGGGGATCCTGAAGCATACGGCGGGCCTGCCTCCGCAGCACCTCGGGTTGGTGCAGGCGTTGCTGCTGAGCGTGTAGTAACAGTTCCTGGTCCGGCATACTGGACCAGAGAAAGTAGCTCAGCCTGCTGGCCAATTCATCATCCGTCAGGGGTGTTGTTGCCTGTCCTGGCGATGCCAGTTCATATCGATAACTGAAATAGGGGGACAACAGAATACTGACCACCGAATCTCGCATCGCCTCTTCGTGGCTGAGCCCATCGTCCGCTCGCAAGGAGGCATAGAAGCGAATCAGTTCCGCTTGCTCGGTGACCGTCAACGGTCGTCGATAGGCCTGCTCTGCGAATGGGCCGAGCGAATCGAGGTGGCGTTGTTCGGCAGCCTGATGTGACTGTTCAATCCAGCGAACGTCTCGCGATATGTCATGAAAATAGGTCTCAATCGCAGCAATCGCCTCTTCACTGGCCTGATTTGCGCGCGCTTTCAACAAGTAGGCATCGCGCATTCGCTGTAGTTTTGCCTCGGAGGTCACGTCCTTATTTTCCGGTCGAGCGAAATCAAACTCGGGCCCCCCGGCAAATTGCGGGGGTTCGGCACGTTCAAAAAACAAAAAGTCCTTGTATTGGCGGAGAGGAACGAGTGTCACAAAATTGAGCTTCTGCCAAAGACGATCCAATTCTGCCTGAGCGGGTTCGTCAAGAACCAGCTCATACAGGGGGGTATCATCCCGAAAGTATCCCTGCATCAGATGAAAGCCCGCCGTTAGCAATCGGACTTGGGCACCGAGATGAGGGTCTGCATAGTGCCCGCGACTTGAGATCGAGAAGGCATTGGGAAAGACCTGGCAGAAGTGGTTTCGTTCCACATCCAGTCCCGGATTTGTACCCTCACCGGAATAGCTCATCCGACGCGATGCGATCTGCCGATTCCACCAGAGGACCAGGGGCTGGCTGCCGTCCGAGTTTCCCTTGACGTGCAACTTTTTCACGGGGGTATCAAGCTCTTTTCGCCACGTGATGACGAGATCTCGTAATCGCCGGCACTCCCTCAGGGCCGCATCTGTTTGCAGTGGATCGGCGGGAAGCGTTTTCCATTGGGCCTGAAGATCTGCCAGGGGCCCGATCGCGGCATCCTCTGTTAAGGCCGACCAGATGGTTGCGAGATAACGGGTGCTTAACGCTCTCTTCCCGGCCGCATCAATCCCGGCAGTCGATTGCTGACGGGGAGATTCCGCAGTCGCACCCGGATGAGTGAATCGTCGCTGAGAACGAAGTTCGCTATGATCCGGCGATCCCCGAAGTGACCAGGCAAAATCACCGATGACTCCCTCAGGCATCCCCGCGGCAGTCCGGTGCTGGAAACGCCATGCTGCAAAAAAATAGTCGGCAAAGTCGACTTCATGCTGCTGATAAAACGAGACAATCTCTTGGACACAATATTTGTCTCGATCCGTTTCGGTCACGACCGGATGCGGGGCAAATTCGAATCCTTGTGGGGTGAGAACCAGATGATCAGCGACAAACCGTGTGGCAGCGAGGTACTTGGTGACCAGCGCAGGTGACATGGTGAGGGACTCGCCACTGTTATCAAATCCCGATTCATTCGCGGGATCCACAGGAAATTCCCGCGTTGGTCGCAGATCAACGCCGGTCAGGTCCCGGATCGTATTGTCGTACTCGGCATTGCTCAGTCGTCGCGCCAGCACAATACCAGGGTCACCTGCGTTACGTGTTGCTTCGGCTTTTCGCACGGCTTTCGTCCACGCGATCACCTGATCTCGTTCGTCAGTGGTCGGTTGGCGATCAATTTCCTTGGGTGGCATTTCACCCAGCACCAACCGGTCGACGACGTTTTCCCAAGTGCGAAAATTTTTCACGACGGCCGTCAGCGACGATTCGCCACTTAAGTCAAGTTTTCCCTCTTGTTTTTTCGTGCCATGACAATCGGTGCAGTACCGCTGCAGAAAGGGGTGCACCACCTCGGTGAATTGACGTTCCTGTTCGTGCGTCGAGGGGGGATCGGCAGCCAGAACAGGCCAAGATCTCAAAACAGGAGCAGCGATCCCGATCCACAAAAGCGAGCAAAACAAATGGAGATGAACGGAAATGACTGCACGAGGATTTGGGAATGAAAGCATGGTTCACACTCGGGCGAATAATCGATCTTTGGGAGCATTGACATCGCAAGTCTCAGGTTCGCTTACCGAGCCAGCGGACAGCATTATCCAGAATTTGCAGAGGCTCGGGTTGTTTATAAACATCGAACGTTTCATGCCCGGGCCGAAAGTAGAAGACTCGCCCCTTTCCCAGTTTCCAGACGGCACCACTCCGAAATCGTTCGCCCGCATCCCAGCGTTCCTCGAAGATTACTTCGTCCGGAGTGGGAACATGAAAGTGTTCGTCATACATTTCCGTATGAGGGATATCAAATTGGATCGGCACCCCTTTTGCGATCGGATGATCACTCAGCAACGTCCGCACATGACTTGGTTTGCCATCCCCACGGTAGGCCGGAAAACAGCAGTTTGGCAACTGGATTTTTAAAACAATCGACCCGTCAGGGTTAATGATTTTTTCGGTCCGGGGTGTTAGCGGGTCATCCCGTTTTGGTGCGGAATATCGCTCGGGTCTGATTGCGTCCACGCTGGTGACCTTGCGTTCGTCAGGGCTCAGTCCCTGCATGGCATCCGCGATCGAGCGTTCGTTCATGGCTTCGATAAATGGCATCGACCAATGTGCCGAATGCAGGGCGATCAATGACAGATTTCCTTGTTGGATCCGGCGGGTAATTTGCTGAGCGGTTTCTCGCTTGATCTCACCCTGACGAACATGTCCCCACCAGATCAGCACGTCACAGGCGTCCAGTGTCTCGGACGAGATTCCCTGCTCGGGATCATCCAGCCGGACTGACTTGACCTCTAATCCGGGTTGCTTCTTCAGGTAATCTGCGATGGCGTTGCCCAGAAAGTTGTCATACGCCTGCTTCTGCGCCGGCTGTTGTTCGTCCCAAACGACGACCCGAATCGGAGCTACGGGCGTGTCGGCGAATATCGTCACCCCCGGGCTGAATAACAAGAGCCATCCGGTCAGAACAGGAACAAGAGCGTCTCGAATCATGGTGGATTTCCTTTGGTCGTTAAGAGTCGCGATCAGGGTTTATTCACTGATCAAACGAGTGGCTCCCCAATAGCCGAATTCGTTGGACCAGCCCGAGGCACGATTCATCAGCTCGAGGCGAACTTCTTTTCCAGCGAATTTGCTGAGGTCGACAGTGAATGTTCCCCAACCTTCCGCACAGGATTTGGCGTTGACATCTTCTTTAAGAACTTGCTCACCGTTGGCTCGCACCTGCAGCAGCCAATCTCCCTGCTGGTGGTGACTGACTTCCAGCACCAGCCTGGTTTTTTTGTTGGGGGGAATTGCCACCGTTGCGGACAGGGTACATGGTTTTTCCGGCGAAACCGGGTGCGTCCGCAGTACCGCAGCGCGATCGAAATGCGATTTGAGAATCGCAATACCCCCCTCACCCGCGGCGGTTGTGGTAAACCCGGGCAGGATTTCGGCCACCAGACTGGCAAACTCGGCCGATTTCGTGGTTTCTTTGGGGATGATCTCGCCGGCACCCGCCAGTTTGCGGGCACTCTTGTCCGACGGATGCTTGTCGAGGGAAAGAAAAGCGAACAGATCGGCAATTTCTAAAGGGGTTAGTTGTTTTTCCAGCTGCTCCGGCATCAACGAGATTTCATTGACCTTGAACTCTTCGATGTCGGCGCGAGGAATCACTTCCTGTTTGCCCCCTTGAACTTTGAGCACAACCCGCTGAGGACTTTCTTCCGCCAACAGGCCGTTCAAGACGCGGCCCCCGACTGTAACGACGGTGTACGACCGGTAACCGGCACCGATCACCAGGCTTGGATCGAACACGTTCGACAGCAACTGCTCGAAATGATTTCGTCCATTCAGGGTGATATCCGGCCCGACTTCAGCCCCTTCCCCATAAATCTTGTGGCATTGGGCACAGACTTTTTTGAATGCTTTTTCACCGGCAAACGGATCGCCAGAAGTTGTGCGAATCAATTGGCGCATACTCGCGATGTACTGCTCACGATTCGGATCTCGTCCGGTGCGGACCTGTCCCCAATGCGTGGTCAAGAGGTTCGTCAGTTGTTCGTCATTCAAATCCTTCAGCCGCCGGGCCTGATTCAGATTGATGGTCGTCGCCGCCAGTTTCTTCTGACCAATCGCAGTCAGCAAGGTCTTGGCCCAAGTCGCTCGTTGCGTTAAAAGTTCAATCGCACGCGGTTGCAGTTCGGGATCGAGTTTTTCATACCGGCTCAGGATCACGTCCGCGATCTGCGGAGCGTCGTGTTTGCTGAGCGAGGCGAGCAGTTGAGATTGGAATCCGGGAGTTGTGGCGGAGGAGTCAAACGTCGTGGCGACAGTCTCAATCAACCCCGCATCGCGAGCTGTGACCAGCGCATTGAATGCCAGCAGACGCTGATCCTGTGGCTTGGATTCTGACAAAAACACCGCGCGCACGGCATTGATCCCCAGCGGGTCATTCCAACTGGTCCCGAGAAACGCTGCGGGAAGATACAGCGGTGAATCCGGCGGGCCTGCGAGGATTCGTTGCAAGGGAACCTTCAGGGCCTGTTTCATCGCGGCGAGCGATTCCGCGGAGAATTCGCGATTTTGAACTTTCAAAGAAAGCTGCCCCAACCCCATGGCTGCGGATTCCGGCTGAACTTGTGCGAGCATCTCAATGATCATCGCCACAGGCTTCGCGTCGAAGTTTTTGCGACCCAGCAGACGATCCATAATGCGGGGCATCATGACGAGCAATCCTGGGTTCTTGGTGATGTCAGGTTCTTTAAGCAATTCGAGGAAGGTTTCGGCATGTTGCTCGAGAACTGGATGCAGATTTTGCCAGACAACCCGCGAAAGAACGGGGTCGTCGCCAGCGTGATCGAGTGCGGCGATAAAAATCTGAAACAAATCCTGCACCTCATTTGGAGCCGCCGTATTCGGACTTACAGTGGCTCGAAACCGTTTTGCGGCGGTG